>SESX01000034.1 GCA_004367365.1 Candidatus Acetocimmeria pyornia | reverse complement strand
GGTGGCCACCATCATCAGGGCAGAAAAGGCCACCGCCCCGGCCCCGATGGCACCGGCCTGGCGGGGTTTTTCAAGCTGGGGGATGATGAAGGCCAAAACCACCACCTCCCCGAAAAAACCCACCTGGGGCACGGCTGCCCGGATCACGGGGGTGAATCCCCCGGCCAGGGCCGGCAGCAGGTTTTCAAACTGGACTTCTTTGAGCAAAAGGAGGAGAATAAATGCCGGTGCCGTTACCAGGATGAGAAAAACGATTTCGTTCAACCGGGCCACAACCTCCAGACCCCCCAGGACGGCAAGGGCCACCAGGATCGAGGTCATGAAGACAAAAGCCAGCAAAGGTGTCTCAGGCATCAGGGAAGCGGTCAAGACATCACCGAGTTCCCGGAGCACCGCCGCCGCAATGTAAAAAAAGAAAAGGAAGTAGAGGGGAGCCACCAGGCCCCTGGTGATAATCCTTCCCAGGGCCTTTTCTGACACCCCAAACAGGTTCCGGTCGGGAAACCGGGCCGCCAAAAGGGCCACAACACCAACAACCACCAGGCCAACGGTGGCCGCGAGAAGCGTTCCCAACCAGGTATCGCGGTCCCCCTGAGCCACTGCTAGGGAAGGTATGAACAAGATCAGGGTGGCCACAATAGTGGTCGAAAGAAGCAGAAAAGCCTGGCGGCCGTTGATCTTTTCCCCCTGCATCACGTCCCATCACTCCAGGTTTGGCAGCGCTTCGCGGGTCAAAGCAGGCCCACCTTACCGCAACAGGTCACGGGGCAGATTCCGCAAGGGTCTTTCCTCACGGCCTTTCGGTGGGCGGGCCGGGTTTCTGCCGCAGTTCCGCTCGTTTCGGGTCCCGCCGTCCGAAAGGTTTCGGTCGGGTGTACATGGCCCACCACGGGACCCGGACATAAAAGTCCTTCAGGTTACCTACCTGCAGCGGGGCCATGGGGCTCAGGTAGGCGACACCGAAGGAACGCATCGAAACCAAGTGGATCATGATCAGGAGGGAGAACCACATGACCCCGTAAAGCCCCAAGGAGGCGGCGAAAACCATCATCGGAAAGCGCAGGATCCGAACACTGATGGCCGCACTGAAGGCCGGGACCACGAAAGAAGCGATGGCGGTCACGCCCACCACGATGACCATGATGGGGCTGACAATCCCGGCGGCTACTGCCGCCTGCCCCAGCACCAGGGCCCCCACGATACTGATGGCGTTACCGATCATCCTGGGGAGCCTAACCCCCGCCTCGCGGAGGATCTCGAAGAGCACCTCCATGGTAAGCGCCTCTACCACTGCCGGAAAGGGCACCCCCTGTCGTCCCGCAGCAATGGAGAGGGCCAGCGAAGTGGGGATCATCTCCTGGTGAAAGGTGGTGGCAGCCACGTAAAAAGACGGAAAGACCAGGGCCAGGACCAGGGAAAACCAACGGATCGACCGCAGCAAGACAGCGATGTGAGGCCTCTCGTAGTAGTCCTCGGGGGCCTGGAGGAACATGTGGAAAGTAGTAGGCACAATGAGGGCAAAGGGCGATCCGTCGGCAAGGATGGCCACCCGGCCCTCGGCCAGGGCTGCTGCCACCTTATCCGGTCGTTCGGTGTTTTGAACCTGGGGGAAGGGTGAAAAGGGGTGGTCCTCGATGTAGTCCTCGAGGTAACCGGAGTCCAGGATGGTGTCGGTCTGGATCCGCCCGAGGCGGTCCTTCACCTCCCGCACCAGGTCCTCCTGTGCAAGTCCCTTTACGTAGAGCACGGCCACCTTGGTCTCACTCAGGTACCCCACCTTGATTTCGTCCACCCGGAGGTTATGGGTCTTGAGCCGGCGCCGCGTGAGGGAGGTGTTGACGCGAATGGCCTCCACAAAGGCCTCCCTGGGACCGCGAATGATGGTCTCGGTGTCGGGCTCCGTGATGGACCGGTGTTTAAAACCCTTGCTAGCAACAATCATTGCCCTGGGCTCGCCTTCCACGAAAAGGGCAGAATCCCCGGATAGCACAGAATTGAGGACTTCCCGGATGTCCCTGACTTCCTCTACGTCCCCAGCACTGAGGGAGAAGTCGCGGATAACCTCAAAGGCGGTGGCGGAACTAAAACCCCGGCTGGGCTCTTCCTGCCGGCCGAGGTGCATCAACGGTTTCAGGATGCTTTCCCTGATCACGTGTTTGTCACTCATCCCTTCCACGAAAACCAGGGCACACCGCACCGGGTTCCGGGCCCCAACCACAAAGGTCCTAATATCCAGGTCTCCACTGTTTCCCAGGAGGTTCTTGATGGCGGTGAGGTTCGCACCAAGGTTCTTCAGGACCGGAATCTGGTGGAGGCGCCAGAGGAGATCCTTTTCCCGTTCGTTTTCAGCAGTCCTCACCCAGTCCTCTATTTCCCCCTGCAGTTCCCCGGCGTCTCGGTAGACCTCACGGGCCGTTCTGGTCTTTCCCTGCCGCACCCCTTCGTACTTCATCCTCACCATCAGGTCCCGCAACCAGCTCAAAGGCTCCTTCTCCCTTCCCGGTCTCGGTTCTCACCCTTGGGCCAACCCATCCTCTCCTGCAACAACGCCGGTTCCCCTTTTCACCTGTACAACGGGTACTCCGACCACCTTGAGCATGACCACAGCGGCCTCCTGTCTCCTCAACGGATTAACCACTCCCTCACCGCCCTTATCTCAATGCCTCAACCCCTTCTCTTCTCTCTCACCCATCTACCTCTACCAAGGCCAGACCCCTACAAACACGATTGTAGCCGCTCTCATGTGCCCATTTGCCCGGTGTAAACCTTACTAAATGGGACACCTCGGCGGCTCCCTCGAGTACTGAACCCTCACCGGCCCTAGTTTTCCAAAACATACCCCATGGACGATATTGTTACTAACGGCACCCGCCTTCCTTTGCGGCCCTACGCTCACCGTGTGGTCATCATGACCCCCGGCACCTCCAGGCCGCAGCCAACCTTGCCCTACAGGCTCAGATCCATAGCTCCGGCTCGTCCTCCGCCGCCTGCGGTTCTTGAGCTCGTTCCCTGACGTTGCTCACGAAGCCCGGACCTCCCTTTCTTTGCTACCACTGGTGCAGGCTGCAACAACGGGTTTTGCCCCTCCGGGGCTGCGGCATCACCGGTCTCCCTCTGGAGCAACCTCGGCCGGCAACTTTTGCAAGATGCCGGCTCCATTTTCATACTCCCTGGGGCCACCGGTTTACTGGCAGCACAGGCGTCTACTGCTTGTAGTCGTTCAGAACAACACCCTGCAACACAGATCTGTAGGTTAATAGGTTAATCGGTCCCAGAACTGGCCGTAAGGTAAACAAAAGGAAAAGCTGGAAAAAGGCGTCCGGCCGGCGGCCGGGACTTTTTAGGCACCAGCACCCTTGTTATCCCTTGGGATTGAAAAGAATTGCCATCAGGTAGCCGAAAACAACCGCCGACGTAATTCCCACCGCTGTTGCCCGCAAGCCGCCGGAAAAGAGGCCGAGGATCCCGAACTGCCTGACATCCTCCAGCATCCCCTGGACCAGTGCGTGTCCGAAACCAGTGAGGGGAACCGTGGCACCTGCACCACCGATCTTCACCAGGGGCCCGTAAAGCCCCAGCCCGCTGACGACGGCACCCAGGGATACGAAAAGAACCATGATGTGAGCCGGGGTAAGCTTGGTCAGGTCCAGAACCAGTTGGGCAGCAACACAGATCGCTCCACCCACCGCAAAGGCCAGCAGGAAGTCAACCAATTCCGGCCCCCCCTTTCACGGACCGCTGGTTTTCCACCGCCACGGCGTGGGCGATACAAGGGATGGATTCACCCTGCTGGTAGGAGGTCGGGCTTAACAGGGCTCCCGTGGCCACAAGGAGGAGGCGCTGGATCCTCCCCTCGGCCAGTTCCTTCATCAGGTAGCCGGCAAAGACAATGGCTGAGCACCCGCACCCACTGGCACCAGCCTGGACATCCTGGGAAGGGTCGTAGACCATAACCCCACAGTCGGTATAATTACGTCCGAGATGGAAACCACTTTTCTTGAGAAGGTCCAGGGCAATCCCTTTCCCTACCGAGGCCAAGTCCCCGGTGGCGATGAGGTCGTAGTCCTCTGGTTTCCGGCCGGTATCCTGAAAGTGCTGCCAGATGGTTTCCGCTGCCGCCGGGGCCATGGCCGACCCCATGTCATTGGGGTCCTTGAGACCAATGTCCACCACTGTCCCCACCGTGGCACAGGTAATCACCGGCCCCTCGCCCGAAGCCCCCACCAGCGCCGCGCCCGCCCCGGTAACCGTCCACTGGGCAGTCGGAGGCCGCTGGTTGCCCATTTCCGTCGGGTAACGGTACTGGCGTTCAGCACTGTCGTGGTGGCTCGAAGCGGCAGCCAGGGCATATTTCCCGTAACGGCCATCCACTAAAACCGCGGCCAGGGTCAGGGCCTCGCTCATGGTGGCACAGGCCCCGTAGAGCCCAAGAAATGGGATCGAAATCTCCCTGGCCGCAAGGTTGGAAGCAATAAGCTGGTTCAAGAGGTCTCCGGCCAGGAGATAGTCAACCTCCTGGGTCTTGAGATTGGCCTTCTTGACTGCCAGGTTGGCGGCCTCCTCAAGAAGCCTGGCTTCTGCCTTCTCCCAGGTTCTTTCCCCGAAAAGGGTGTCTTCTTTGACAATATCGTAATACCGACCCAAAGGACCCTTCCCTTCCTTCGGGCCCGCCACGGAAGCCGTGGCCAGGACCACCGGCCGGTTGTGGAAGACGACGGTCTGCTTGCCGATCTTCTTACCGTCGGTAAACCCTTTCGGTTGCAGACCCAGTTGGTACCTGGGCTCCTTTCCCTCTCTCAGCCCTTGCCCCGGCATCCTAGACCCCTTTCACCAGGATGTGAAGCACCGAGACCACCAGGGAACTTACCACCCCGTAAACGATCACCGGCCCTGCCACCTGGAACATGCGTGCCCCGACCCCTAGAACAAAGCCCTCCCTCTTGAATTCCAGGGCAGGGGAAACGATGGAATTGGCAAACCCGGTAATGGGAAGGGCCGATCCCATCCCGGCGAACTTGCCGATCTTGTCGTAGACACCGAGGCCGGTAAGGAGGGCTCCGAGAAAGATCATTACCCCGGCGGTAGGGGTGGCCGCGTCCTTCGGGGACAGACCCTGGGAGACAAAAAAGTTCAAAACACCCTGCCCAATGGTGGTGATGGCACCCCCAACCAGGAAGGCGAGAACCAGGTTGCGGAAAATGGGCCTAGACGGGGTGTGTTTCTGGAGAAGTTGCTGGTAGGCTTCCTTTTGCCGGTTGGATGCCTTTACCATCTGAACACCTCCGACCAGCCCGGCCCTACCGGTTCGGGTCGACGACAAAGGCCACTTTGACGTTGGCCTTATACTCCACGATTCTCCCGCCCTCGACGTTGGCCGTCCAGTTTGCAACCTCCACTCCGGAAATGTTCTCAACCGTGCGCGCGGCTTCCTGGACCGCATTGGACACGGCATCCTCCCACCCGGTCTTGGATTCTCCGACCAGTTCAAGGACCTTAACGACCGTCATCTTTCTACCCCCTTGACTCGTTGATTTCTGCCTGTCGGCGCAGTTAAATGTCCCCTTCTTCCGGCCCACTTGGCTTCCGGTGGTGTTGATGGTCCTTCGGTCCCAACCGGAAGACTAAACCCTGACCAAGACCCCCGGCTAAAGGAACCCCTTTCCAGCAAACTGGAACTCCCCAACTGACAATCCCGTCACCTGCTTTGACCCGTGTACCGCATGGTACCCCGTTATGATAGACGGCTACACCACCAACCACCTCATCCCTTTCCCTCACGACAACCCAAATCCCATTTCCCGCATAGTTTGTCCCGGCCGGCAGAGAATATGCGCACCGGTGCCGTCACCGGAGGTGGTTACCGGTCCCAGGACAAAATCAGAACCCTCGGGTATGTTCTCTCCAGGCCAGAAACTCATTAAGAACCATAAAGAAGCCACGATAAGAACCAGAACGATCCCGAGAACCAACAACTTGCCGAGTCTTTCCAGTCTTACAGTATCCAAGACCATCACCCCTCGGTAAAAAACAAGCTGGGTTTTGCTTTTGATAGTTCGGATTTCCTGTAGGCTCGCCCAGTAGTATTATCTCTCCACCGCAAAAAAAAATAACCCCGGCTGGGGTGTAGCGAGCATCTTCCCATCTTATTCCCCGGAGAGAATCGCCTTCATCGCCTTTAAGGCCTTTTTTTCAAGCCGTGAAACCTGGACCTGGGAAACCCCAAGACGCCGGCCCACATCTTCCTGGGTCAGGTCTTCAAGGAACCTGAGCCGGATTACCTCCCGCTGCCGCGGAGACAAGGTTTCCATGACCTGACGCAGTGTTACCACGTCCAACCACCGGGCTTCCGAACCCTCGGCACTGCACACGCGGTCCACCAGGTAAATGGGATTTCCATCACCCTCATCGTATTCTGCGTACAGGGAAGCAGGCACCTGGGTGCTCTCCATCGCCTCTACAATGGCCTCCGGCGGAAGCTTCATTTCCTCGGCCAGTTCGTGGATCCCAGGTTCCCGGCCCAGTTCCTTTGCTAGGGCTTCCTGCGTGCTGCGGATCCTCCTGGCCCGTTCCTGGAGGGAACGGCTCACTTTCAAGGGACCGGTCCCCCGCAGGTAGCGCCGGATCTCACCGATGATAGCCGGTACGGCATAAGTTGAGAAACGCAGGCCCCGATCCGGGTCAAAACCGTCCACAGCTTTCATCAGGCCAAGGCAGCCCACCTGGAAAAGGTCCTCGGGATCCAGACCACTCCCGGTAAACCTCCAGACCACTTTCATCACGAGGCGAAGGTTTGATTCTACCAGGGTGTGGCGCGCTTTTTGGTCCCCGTCCTGTGCCCGGCGGACCAGGTCAGCCACCTCGGCCTGAGAGTATTCCCGGGCTGGTGGTAGGGCCATCCCCACGAAGCCGGTCATCGAGCCTCACCCTTTACCGGAAACACCCGCCGAGGCCTCACCGGCGGCTGGCCGTGGTTCGTAGTGTTTGTACATGGTAACCCGGGTGCCCTCTCCCGGTTTGGACTCGACCTCAAGCCGGTCCATGAAGGAATCCATGAAGACGAATCCAAGCCCCATCCTTTCCGGGTCGGTTGAATAGGACGGCTGGCGGGCCAGTTCCACATCTTCGATTCCGCGCCCCTGGTCCTCAACAACCACAGTCAAATCACGACCGATAATCTGGGCAGAAATGGTAACCTCCCCCCTTCCCTTTGCACCGTAACCGTGGACAATGGCATTCGTAACAGCCTCAGATACGGCTACCTTCAGTTCCTCGATTTCATTCAAAGTCAATTCCAGCGATGAAACAAAGGTGGCCACCGCCACCCTGGCCAGGGCCACGTTTTCCGGCAGGCTGAGAATCCTGAGGGTCATTCGGTTCTTCACCGGTACTTCGCCACCTCCCCTTCCCCTGCCAGGGCTGCCCCCTCGGAGGAAAAAAAGGGGATAATCCCGTGAAGCCCAGACAATTTCAGAACGGGACGGACTGGTCTCGATGGAGAAACGATGATCAGGCGACCGCCTCGCTGGCTCATGGCCTTGTATCGACCCAGAATAGCCCCAAGCCCGGAGCTATCGATGAAACTTACCTTCTTCAGATTCAGGACAAGCCGGCTCACCCGGGTTTTTTCCAGGGCCCGGCTGACTTCTCGTTTGAAGCCTTCAGCCGTATGCACGTCCAATTCCCCTGCCAGGCGGACCACCAGGCTGTCACCTACCTGTTCCCATTCAATGGTCAAAACCTTCCCTCCCGCTACCTTTTTTTTCCTGGAAACTATTCGCCGTAAACCCGGAATATCCTGCCAGCGGGAGGTTGTTCAAAAAAGGCACCGCCACTGGGACGATGCCCTGTTCAGGTCACGATCTCCCTCACCCGGGGTGCTCCTCCACTCGCCTTCCTTATTCCTCGACCCTCCGGGCCTGCGGCATAACCGTCTCGTTCCGGAGCACCCCGGGCGTGCAACCTTTGCGAAATACCCCTTCCAATTTTCATCCTTCGTGGTGCCGCCGACTTGCAGGCGGTATGGGGCACTCCTACGAAAATGCCCCGACGGCGCCGGCCTTCCTTCGCGGCTTCACGCTCACCCGGTGCTTGTCATGAACCTCGGCGGCCCCAGGCCGCAGCCACAAACTCAGCCTGCAGGCCCAGACACGTGCCCGTGGCCGGTCCTCAGCCGCCTGCGGTTCTTGAACTCGTTCACTGACCGCCGTCCAGGAAGCCGGTGCCTACCCTTTCGTTGTACTCCTAATGCAGACTGTAACCACCGGCTTGTTCCAGATTTTCATCTGTGTGCTACTGCCGGCGGGGGATAGATGACGCCACCTAGAAAAACACCGGGACACTGACGTGCCTACAGGCCCAGGGCGAGCACCCGTTGCTTCAGGAATCGTAAAGAACGGGAGCTACTCCAGGAAAAAACCCTGGGTTAGACATGGTGTCAAAAGGGAAACATGCGGTTGACCATGCGCCAGAAGAGGGTCAAGAGACCTGCACGCTCAATCCCCTCTGAAGCAACCAGGTCAACCTTACCCAGCGCCTGGCTGGTTTCAGAGTCCTGGATCTCCAGGCTTCCGAGAACCTGACCCTTGCGCACAGGCGCCGTAATGACCTCCTGGACCGTGAGTTTCTTCTTCAAGGCATCCTCTTTGCCTTTGGCCACCGTAACCCCAAAGCGGTCCGCTGCCACCAGGTCGAGGTTTTCCTTTTGCCCCTTGAAAACCCGAACCTCAGGAACTACCACCTGACCCCGTTCGGCCACCAGGACCGAGACATAATTCGCAAACCCGTAGTCCAACAGCTTGGTGGCATCGGCACGGTGGTCCTTGCTGCTGGGGGCTCCCATGACCACCGCGATAAACCGGGTCTCACCCCGTTTGGCAGTTGCCGTGACACAGGACCCAGCCCTGGCAGTCGACCCGGTTTTGAGACCATCCACCCCCTGGTAGAACCGGACCAGTTTATTGGTGTTCCAGAGCCGGAACTCGGCCGGGGTGCCCTTTCTCAAGAAACCACCATCATAGATCTTTGTATATTCGAGGATCTCTGGGTACTCCTGGGTGATGTACCGGCCCAGAATGGCCAGGTCGCGGGCAGAGGTGTAGTGTCCGTCCTCGTCCAGCCCGTGGGAATTCATGAACTGGGTGTTTTTCATACCCAGTTCCTTGGCCCTGGCGTTCATCATTTCCACAAATTTTTCCTCGCTACCAGCAATGTGCTCGGCCAGTGCCAGGCTGGCGTCATTTCCGGAACTGATGGCAATGCCCTTGATGATGTCCTCCAGGGACATCTCCTCATCCGCGTCCAGAAAGATCGTCGAGCCACCTAGTTCCTTGGCACGGCGGCTGGCCACAACCATATCTTCAAGGTCAGCTTTTCCGGCCCGAATGGCCTCAAAGCCCAAAAGAAGAGTCATGATCTTGGTCATGCTGGCCGGCGCGCGCCGCTCGTCTGGGTTCTTGGCGTAAATGATCCTTCCCGTCATTCCATCCATCAGTACTGCCGACTGGGCCGTTAACTCCAGTTCCGGGATCTCGGTAGGCCCGGGTTCTTGAGCGACGGCAAGACCAGGCAGCAGGACCACCTGCAAGAGGAACAAAATACCTGCCTTGGCCACTATTCTACCGAAGGACTTAGGCACCGGTACATCCCCTCCTTGTAAAGGGTATGGTACCCAGGCCGGATTTATTTCATGCGAAGACTGCCGCTCCAGGCAACTCCTCCCGTGCCCACCGGTATCCTGGCCAGGGGCTGAAACCGCTCCTCAGCAGTGCACGAGGTTGTCGACCACATCCTAACCAGTGCTCCATCCCGCCCTGCGGTGCGGCGGCACCATCAAGCATGAAAATCAGAAACAAGCCGGTTGTTGCAGCCTGCACTAGGGGTGCCAACGAAGGGGTAGGCACCGGCTTCCTGGGCGGCCGTCAGCGAACGGGTTCAAGAACCGCAGGCGGCGCAGGACCTGCCGCCGCCACTCTGAGCCCATAGGGCGAGTTTGTGGGTGCGGCCCGGAGCTGCCGAGGCCCATGACAACTATACGGTGAGCGTGACGCCGCAAAGGAACCATTGGTGGAAGGCCCTGAAACAAACCCGGAAAACGACGAGACGAGCAGCATGGTTCCCTGCCGGGCTAGGAGATAACCCCCAATACCAGTGGCTCCGGTGTCACGGGGTCCGGCCCGATCCGGTAGGCCTCCAGAATCCCTTCGATACCTGCAGCGGCTTCCCCGTCAGAACGAGCATGCACCTCGGCAAGAGGTTGGCCTTTCTCCACCCTTGCGCCCACCTTAACCTTCAAAAGGACGCCTACTGAGCGGTCGATGGGCTCGCCTTTGACCTTTCGCCCTGCCCCCAGGCTCATCACTGTCCTTGCCACGGCCAGGCAGTCGATCCCCTCCACGTACCCGGTCCGGGGAGCAACCACGGTTCTGGTCACCGGAGCCCGCTGAAGCACGGACCAGGGGTCATCAACCACCTTCGGGTCGCCCCCCTGGTCTGCAACCAGGGCCCGGAACTTTTTCAGCGCCGCACCGGTTTCTATGGTTTGCATCAATACCTTGCGGGCCTCCTGGGCAGTGGCAGCCCGGCCTGCCCCTACCAGGAGCGGCTCTCCCAGGGAGAGGCATAGGTTCAAAAGGTCTGACGGCTCACCGCACGCCAGGGTCTGGATGGCTTCGGCCACCTCCAGGGCATTACCTACCGCCTGGCCCAGGGGCTGGTTCATACTTGAGATGACCGCCGTTGTTTTCAGCCCCAGGCACCGGCCGATCTCCACCATCAGCCGCGCCAGTTCCCAGGATTCCCCTTCCGACCCGGTCAGGGCCCCGCGCCCGGCCTTAACATCCAGCACAAGGGCCTGGGCCCCAGAGGCCAGTTTCTTGGACATGATACTGGCAGCAATCAGAGGCAGGCTCCCCACGGTGGCGGTGACATCCCTGAGGGCATAGAGCCTGGCGTCGGCCGGAACAAGCCTGGGGCTATGTCCACACAGGCACAGGCCGTTCTTCTTGACCCTGGCCGTGAATTCAGCCGGCTCAAGGTCCACTGCAAAACCTGGGATCGACTCCAGCTTGTCGATAGTTCCACCGGTGTGTCCAAGGGTCCGACCGGACATTTTCGCCACGGCCAGGCCAGCGCCTGCCAGCATGGGGGCCAAGACCAGGGTTGTCTTGTCGCCAACACCGCCGGTACTGTGTTTGTCCACCACCATAAGACCCTTACCGGACCAGTCCAGCCTTTCCCCGGAAGCGACCATCACCTCGGTAAGTTCGACCGTTTCTTGCACCGTCATACCCTGCAGGTAGACAGCCATCAACCATGCTGCTACCTGGTAATCGGGAACGCGGTTCTTGAGGTACCCAAAAATCAGAAACTCCATCTCCTTCCTGGTGAGTACCACGCCGTCCCGTTTCCGGGCAATGATATCAGTAACATTCATGGTTTTTTCTCCTGTTCTCCTTCCCGTGATTTAACGGTTCCCCACTCGAACATCAAAAAAACGGGACAGAAAACTCGCACCGGGACCCGTGTAGGTTACACCGAAGAAATCGGCCACTGTAGCTCCCAGGTCGGCCAGGGTCTGCATGGTTCCCAGGTCTACCCCGGCCCGGACCTTTTCCCCGGCCACCAGGACTGGTACATATTCCCGTGAATGGTCGGTGCTTGGAGTGGTGGGGTCGCAGCCGTGGTCTGCCGTAAACACCAGCACATCCCCCTCCCGGAGCCTGGCCAGGATTTCCGGGAGAGCCTGGTCGACAGCAGCCAGTTCCCGGGCATAACCACCCGGGTCGTTGCGGTGGCCGTAAAGCATGTCAAAATCGACGAGATTGATGAAAATCAAAGCTTGTCCCTCGACCTTCTGGAGGGCACCCAGCAGTTCCTCGATACCTTCCCGGTTGCTCCCGGTCTTCACCACCTGGTCGATGCCTGAACCGGCAAAGATGTCCCCGATCTTGCCGATCCCGACCACTTGGACCCCACCCGCCTGGAGGGCGTGGAGAACTCCTGGTTCCGGGGGCGGGTAGGAAAAGTCTTTTCTCCTTTCCGTGCGGCGAAAAGAGCCTGGTTTCCCAACGAAGGGCCGTGCAATGACCCGGCCCACAAGGTAGTCTCCCACCAGGATTTCCCTGGCGGCAGCACAGATCTGATACAACTCGTCAACCGGGATTGCGCCTTCGTGGGCCGCAACCTGAAAAACGCTGTCTGCCGAGGTGTAGACAATGGGAAAACCGGTCCGAAGGTGTTCTTCCCCGAGCCTGGCAATAATCTCGGTCCCAGATGCGGCGACATTACCTAGAACCTTCCGGCCGATCCGGCGTTCAAAACGGGAGATGATTTCCGGCGGGAAACCTCCTGGAAAGGTACGGAAAGGCTTTTCGAGTATGATGCCCATCATTTCCCAGTGGCCGGTGATGGTGTCTTTACCCTTTGACCTTGGAGCCATCCGCCCGTAGGCCCCAACCAGACCCCGGCAGGGACAGGGCACCCTCTCAACCCCCGCGATACAGCCAAGGCCAAGGGCAGAAAGGTTGGGCAGGTCCATCCCTCCAACGGCGTCCAGGGTGTTGTCAAGGGTATGACTCCCCTCATCTCCGTACAAGCCCGCGTCAGGAAGGGCACCGATGCCCAAACTGTCCAGCACAACAACACAAAACCTGGACGCACCCACCTTTCATTCCTCCCAAACTGACAAACCCCTGGTTGACACCGGGGGCTTAGCATCCTCGATACCCGTCATGCTGACCGGCCAGGCCCAGGCTTTCAGGCCCTGGGATGGGCCCTGGCGTAAACCTCCTTGAGACGGCCCTGGGAAACATGGGTGTAGATCTGGGTAGTAGAGATATCGGCGTGTCCCAGCATCTCCTGAACCGAACGGAGGTCGGCCCCGTTATCCAGGAGGTGGGTGGCAAAGGAGTGCCTGAGGGTATGGGGTGTAATATCACGGTCAATGCCGGCGTTCTTGGCGTATTTCTTGACGATCTTCCAGAAACCCTGCCGGGTCAACCGGTTCCCGTGGTGGTTTATGAAAAGGGCCTGTTCCTTCTCATCCCGTAGGAGGCGGGGACGCCCCTTGTCAAGAAACTCCCGCAGGAACTTTATGGCCACTGAACCCACTGGGACGATGCGTTCCCGAGAACCCTTACCCCTGCACTTTATGTATCCCATCTCCAGGTTAATATTGGTGAGGTCCAGGGCCACTAGCTCCGAAACCCTGATTCCCGTGGCATAGAGCAGTTCCAACATCGACCGGTCCCGCAACCCAACAGGAGTACTGGTATCAGGCTGCCGGAGAAGAATTTCAACCTCCTGCACCGAAAGCACCTTGGGCAGCCGCTTCTCCAGTTTCGGTGACTCCAGGTCTGCGGTAGGGTCCTTGCTCACGTAATTCTCTCGCACCAAGAACTGGTAGAATGCCTTCAGGGCGGCCAACCTCCTGGCGATGGTCGCCGTAGCTTTACCCTGTTTCTGCAGGTGAAGCAAGTAAGAAGTAATGGTTTTCCGGGAGGCAGAATCGAAAGAAACGGAGTCTTCACCGCTCTGAAGGTACTTCCAGTACTGGTAGAGGTCACGGCCGTACGACTCGAGGGTATTGGTAGCCAACCCTCTCTCCACATCCAGGTAATGGATGAACTCTTTAATGAGCTTGTTCACTCCCATGCATCCCCTTCGAACTTCTTTTCCCTAATTATGTTTATAAAAACCGGTGCTTATACACCGATTTCCCAGGTTTACCGTCAACACTAATTAAAGTTCAACAAGTTGGCAGAAATTCCTTTCCCCGTAAGTTATGGACAAAAGCGGTTACCGGTGGAAAAGCACAAAAACCGGCCTCCAAAGCACCGGCAGTCCGGTCTTTCTCGCGCGGTACCACTGGTATCTGTTTCGGTGCCCGGTCGTCCGGGTTAACCAGGCTGCTGATTGCCGTCACCAGGCGGGGAAAGATCAGTCCCAGGACAAGGATCAAAAGGATGAGACGGACAGCCAGGCCGAAGGGTTTTCGGTAGGGACCGAGGTTAAGCAGGTACATCTCCTCCCCTCCCTCCAATCCTGAAGTCCTCCCGGTTCAATATAGTCTATTATCAAAAAACAGCCTTTAGAACCCGGCACCAAAAGTCGTTGGTGAACCTCTAAACCGGGGTCCCATGAGCCACCGGGACCCGGAGGGCGTCCTCCAGGGGTGTATATTCCAGGCCATGGGCCTCGGCCACTGCCCGGTGGGTTAGACGCCCGGAAACAACATTGACCCCCCTGGCCAGGGCCGTGCTTTGGTTCACCGCTTCTCTCCAACCCCGGTCGGCGATTTTCAACGCGTAGGGCATCGTGACATTGGTTAGGGCAAAGGTAGAGGTCCTCGGAACGGCGCCAGGCATGTTGGCCACAGCGTAGTGTACAACCCCGTACCTGGTATAGGTCGGGTTGCTGTGGGTAGTAACCCGGTCGATGGTTGCCACCGAACCCCCCTGGTCAACGGCGACATCGACAATTACAGCACCCTGTTTCATGGTCTGTACCATTTCTTCAGTAACCAGTTTAGGGGCACGAGCCCCAGGGATCAACACCGCCCCAATGAGCAGGTCGGCCCGTTTCACCCTGGCAGCAATGGTATACTGGCTGGAAACCATGGTGGTGAGGCGGTTGCCGAAAATGTCGTCGAGATACCGGAGACGGTCGAGATCAATGTCAAGAACAGTAACATGTGCACCCATCCCCACGGCAACCTTGGCTGCGTTGGTACCGACCACCCCACCACCGACAATCACCACCTCGGCCGGTGGAACCCCCGGGACACCGCCCAGCATCACCCCGCGTCCACCCCGGGGTTTCTCCAGGAACTGGGCCCCAACCTGGGTGGCCATCCGACCGGCAACCTCACTCATCGGGGTCAGGAGGGGCAGGGAACCGTCTTCTCCCTGCACTGTCTCGTAGGCAATGGCCACCACATCCTTCTCCATCAGGACCCGGGTTAGCTCGGGCTCGGCCGCAAGGTGAAGGTAGGTAAAGAGCACCTGGCCGGGCCGGAAGAGGTCATATTCTGGGGGCAGTGGTTCCTTAACCTTCAGAATCATGTCCGCCTGTCGGTATACCTCTCCAGGGCCGTCGAGGATGCGCGCCCCCACTGCCCGGAAGTCCGCGTCGGAAAAACCACTGCCCGCACCGGCGGTACTCTCCACCAGGACCTCATGCCCTCTCGCCCTCATCATGTTGACCCCGGCCGGGGTGATGGCCACCCGGTTTTCGTCTTCCTTGATTTCCCTTGGAATGCCAATTCTCACCCAACTCACCTCCCTCAAGATCTCACTTTCCCCTGATCACCGCAGGTTATCCAGGCAGATAATCCCTTCTGGTTGCGAGGGGTGACCCACCTTTGGACACTGCTGTCGTGACGGGCAGCCCACAGAGAAAGACTAGGCTTTTCTAGAGCAGTGTTACGGCCGTCCCACCGGCCCTACTTCAACTCCCGTGACCGTGACACCGCGCAGTCAGGCTGGCACCACTAGAAGACCTTCGCACCAGCCGTCCACACTGCCTGTAAACCATTCCCACCCCAAAGAATGGACGGTGGAACCGGTGTTTTTGGACTGGGAAGGCCATGACAAGAATAGATTCAAAAGATGAACCGGGAGCGGCAATTTCAGCCGGGTGAGCTTGGAGGGAGAGACAGATTAGGAACAAGAAGGAGGGCTGAGCGCCTGATTTAACCGAGATAGGTTTTCAGTACATAGATGAAGACAGGGGTAACGTAAGCCTCGATAAAACTGGCCCCTACCAGGATCAGGGCGGTCAATCCGACCAGGACAGTGTAAGAAATGAAATGCTCATAGAGGACCTTTTCCCCGGAGATCCGGCTGCGGACCAGGAAGAAGGAGAAGGAAAGGGCAGCAGTGCCGGCGGCTACAATGGCCGGCACCGCCAGGAGGTTATGGGGGAGAACAACCAGAAGGGCCAGCAGTATCCCCCGGTACCCAAGCTCATACACCATGAAGCCCACGGTAAAACCGATGACAAACCCGCGGATAAAAACGATCATCGCCACCACCGGGATACCGATCACAGTCAGGCCCAGCAACCACGTTAGGCCCACGGCTTTCAGGTTATTGGCTACTGCCAGCCGCATCACCAGGTTGCCGTCGTAGCTACCGGTAGTTGGGTCGACGGTCTCCTGGAAAAAGTGCAAGTCCTCTATCAACTCTAATTTCTGCGCCTCGTCCAGGGTCTTGACGGCGACCGCTCCAAAAACCACCCCGATGGCCAGGAGCAGAAGGACAAAAAAATAAAGGCCCAGGTGCTGAGAAAGATTGGCAAATATTCCTTCCCGGAGGCGCTCGAACACTTTCATTCCTCCCCGGCTGGGGCTCAGCTGTCTACCGCCAGTGACGCGTCTCACCCACGTTCCTTACATAAGATATCTATGCCAGGGAAGGGAGAATTATGCTCTGGGCCGCTGGACCCGCCCGTAGTACCCACCCCCACCCGGTGCGATCCCGAGACGGCCTTCCCGGGCCGCCACGATCATCCGGGCCACGGAAGAACCAACGACGGTTTCAAGGTCTGCGCAGGATGTCTCATGGAGAACTGCCATTTCAGAGCCGAAAGTCTTAATGAGCTTGTCCACCGTTCTCGGCCCCACCCCGGGAACAAAAGCCAGGGGTACCTGGTAATGGTAGGGAGGACGCGGGTCAGGAGCCAAACCGCGAGAATGGGGTGCACCCCCTCGAACCGGCCCCTTCTCCCGGCAGCCCAGGTGGTGCAGGTACTCGACCCGATCCAGTACACCCACCACAACACGGTCAGACCCGCAGGACAGGCACGAGAGGACCGGGGGGCTTCCCTCCGCTACTGTGCCGCACTCCAGGCACCGGCTGCGGTGGTATTTCCCCAGGCGCGGGTCCAGGCCGTAATTAGCCACAACACGCCCTTTCCGCCCCCGGAGGACATCCACCAGTTCCCGGAAGGTAGGTCCTTCGGCCTCGATTAGATTGTATTCGCGCCCGATACTGGCCAGGGAGTGGGCGTCTGAATTAGACAGAAAGGTAAACCTGTCGGCCCCCGGCACCCGAAGTGCCAGCCGGGTGTCAGCCGACAGGCCCAACTCCAGGGCAAAGAGATGGTCCCAAGCCGCTGGCGGGAAGGCTTCGCCCAGGCAGTCCACAACCGAACCGAAGAGCCCTTTATGAGGAGTGAAGGCATGGGCCGGAACCAAAACCCCTCCCAGTTCCACCGTTTTCTCGAGGAGCTCAGCAGCCCGCAGGTCTGAGCGCTGGGAACTGAGGAAGGGGTTAGTCACGTGCCGCGCAAGCCAGGAGGAAAACCGGGACATGGCATCCAGGTCCGGCAGGTAGGATATGAAATGGGCGGCCCTCCCGTTGGATTCAACTGTCTCGACCTCCGCCCCTAGAATTACGGTTAACACGCCGCCATAACGTAGGCCTCCCCCTTCTTGTTCCCTAACTTCACCTTCGTTGTGCATTTTAATGATCTCTGCCAGAACCCCCCGGGCCTGGCAGTCGACAATGCCAATGATCTCGATCCCCTTCCGGTACCGGCACTCTGCGACCACGTTTTCAAAGGTCAGCCGGGGCGAAGCACTGACTTTGACCGGGCCACCACGAGCCCAGCCCAAATGAACGTGCAGGTCCGCGTAATACCTTGGCATCCCGGCTAACCCCTCTCCCTTGCTTGGGTTTCCGCCCTGTCACCGGTCACCGCCTGGTTGCCAGGGCCAGCACCACCATCCAACCAGAGCAGTGCCACCAAGGTCTTGGCGTCCTGGAACCGCCCCTGGCGCGCCATCCTGAGTGCCTCTTGAACCGGAACCCTGTCAACCAGAATCATTTCATCACCATCGGTATCTCGCCCTGACCAGGTCAGGCCGGTAGCCAGGAAAACGTGGATGACCTCATTGGCAAACCCTGGGCTGGTATAGAACCGGCCGAGGGGTACCAGTTTTCCGGGACGGTACCCGGTTTCCTCCCGCAGCTCGCGGGCGGCACAGGTACCAGGGTCCTCCCCTACCTCAAGCTTACCCGCCGGGATCTCCAGCAGTTCATCCCCCACGGCGTGCCTGTACTGGCGGACCAGCAAGACCTCGTTTTCTGAAGTCACAGCCAGGATGGCCACGGCCCCGGGATGCTCCACCACCTCCCGGTGGGCCCGGCGTCCATTGGGAAGAACCACCTGGTCGGTGCGGACCTTGATGAGACGGCCCCGGAACTCGTAACTGCTTTCCACCACCAGTTCGGTCAGGTCCCTCTTCATCCCGGCATCTCCGCCACCAGCGGCGAATTCGACCTTTCCACGCACGTTATCTCCTTCTCCCATAAACTTGAGCCTCCTCCAGGATTCTCCTTTTCTTTTTCTTCTTTTGACAAGTACAGTTTGCATGACCCCTTCAGCAACATTATTCTCATCTGCCCGGTCGCGGACATCGACATCAGAGAGTTCTTCCTCAATCGATTCTTTGACAATAACGATCTTCAGTTCCAGCCTTGTGAAGTTCCATTTCCGGCCAGTAATATTCATACCGCTTCCAAACAGCAAGTTCCTGTTCCTTTAACTCATTAATTTTGAGGTTCATAGTGGGGTTCATAGTTGTCTGGTAGTTCTCTCCAATTCAAAAACACCCTTTTACATTTCTTCTTCATCTAACTTCCTGCTTAATTCTTGACAAAAAGACATTCTAGGGATACTGTATATATAGGGTATATACAGTATCCCTAATTACCACAGGGAGAATGGATCATGCTCATTAACTTATCACCGCAGAACCCCACTCCACTCTACCG
>SESX01000033.1 GCA_004367365.1 Candidatus Acetocimmeria pyornia | reverse complement strand
TTCGAGCCGCCTGGTGGTATGGGAGGGTGGGCGGGATTTAACGCCGCCCCTATCCCTTATTTTGTACCTGATTAAACTTTCTTTGCCTCAAAAACGTACCAACCACCGATGCTACGCTCAGAACCAGAAGGGTCAAGGAGATCGGCCGGGTAAAGAAGATGGTGAAATCACCGTAAGACATGGCGATGGCGCGCCGGAACTCAGCCTCGGCCATGGGACCAAGAATAAGGGCCAGGACGACAGGACCAGGAGGCATTCCGATCTTCTGCATCAGGTAACCGGCCACCCCGAAGAGCAGCATCAAGCCGACATCAAAAAGCAGGTTGTTCATGGCGTAGGCGCCTACGATGGAAAGAACCATGATGATCGGGATCAGCATCCGCTTCGACAGGGACACGAGTTTGGCCAGGAACCCGGCCCCGGCCAGCCCGAAGACCCCCATGAAGATATTGGCCAGGAAAAACCCGATAAACAGGGCGACTACAATATCCAGGTGATCCCTGAAAAGCAAGGGCCCAGGCCTCAACCCTTGGATCATCAAGGCCCCAATGATGATCGCGGTGACGGAATCACCTGGTACCCCCAGGCTTAGGGTTGGGATCAAGGCCCCGCCGGTTGAGGCATTGTTTCCGGCCTCGGCAGCGGCGACCCCCTCGATGACCCCCTTGCCGAATTTTTCCGGGTGCTTAGAAGAGCGCTTGGCTTCGTTATAACATACGAAGGAAGCGATATCTCCACCCGCTCCCGGTAGGGCCCCGATAAAGGTGCCGATGAACCAGCTCTTGACCAGAATACCCCATACCTTCTTGATATCTGCCAGGCTGGGGATGAGGTTAGTGAGCCGTTCTGTGACCTTCTTGCCCTCGGTCAAACGTTCAAACTGGGCGAAGGCCTCTGCAACGGCAAATAAACCGATCAGGGTGGGTATAAACGGGACCCCGCTCATCAACTCGACGCGGCCAAAGGTAAACCTGACATAGCCACCAATTGGGTCTAACCCCGCCGAAGCTATCAAGAGGCCCAAAAACCCGGACATCAAGCCCTTGACCATTGAGTCACTGGAGATGCTGGCGATGATTGTCAGGCCGAAAATGGCCAGGGCAAAATACTCCGGGGCACTGAAAGAAAGGGCAAATTTCGATAAGACCGGGGAAATCGAGACCAGGAGAATAACACTTACCGCCCCACCGGTCACAGAAGCTAGGGTGGCTATCCCCAGGGCCCGGCCCCCTTCACCTTTAAGGAACAAAGGGTATCCGTCGATGACGGTGGCAGCGGCCGACGGAGTGCCCGGGGTACGGATCAGGATGGCAGACACCGATCCCCCGTAAATGGCCCCGGCGTAAAGCCCCAGCAACATGATAATCCCGGGCACTGGAGGCAGGCCGAAGGAAAAGGGCACCAGCAGGGCGACCCCCATGGTGGCCGTCAGCCCTGGGAGGGCTCCCACGATAATCCCACCGGTAACCCCGGTGAAGAGCATGGCCAGGGGCAGGGGTTTAAAAAGTAAATCCAACGCACTTGCAAAGGCTTCGAGCATAATATCCCTCCATGTTTGCTGCCCTGACAATATACAGGTAGGTGGTCTTTTCGTTTTTCTGGAAATACGGGCACTGGCCCTCAGCGGCTGTGGTGTCAGACCTTAGCGAACAAATTTAGATATGCGCGGTTTGCCGCCGCGGCTGTCAGTACAGGTTTCCCCATCTTTGCGCTGCCAGTGTCAGGACAGAAATATTCCCGTTGGCAAGGGAACCTTCAAGAACTCGGAAAAGATACCCCACACAACCAGGGTTACGGCCAGCGAGACAACGACCATCAACCAGGGTTTACCTGCCCGCAGCAGCCCCATTAAGAGCAAGAGGTAAAGGGGTGTTACCAGCAAAAAACCGAACCAGCGGACGATCTGCTGGTAGGCGATGGTCGCCCCGATGACGATCAGGACCCTAACCAGCCCTCCTTCCTTAACATGGAAAACCGGGGCTTCACTTTCTGTCCTCTTGCCGGTTAAGGCCCCGAAGAGAAGGGAGAGACTCAAAATAACCAGGCCTCCCATCAGGAGGCGGGGGTAGAAGGCCCCCCCCACATCATGACCGATGGGAGGGGGTAGCTCGGTGGTTTGAAAGTAGAAGATAACCACGATCACCAAAACGGTAAGTGCGGCTGTGATCTCCGCCTTGCGCACCTTAACACCTCCGATGTTCAACACGGCACCTGGACTCCGCGTAAACTCCCACTAATGCGAAAACGGGAGAGCGGGTAGGCGCATGAAGCAAGCAACCTACCCGCTAAACACCCCTTCCGACGGTAAGGTTCCTTACCTCTTCCCTTACTTGGCCAGGCCTACAGCCTTGGTTAGCTCTTTAAAGTCTTCGCTGCTCTTCTTCATGAAGTCCCCGAATTCCTCGGTCGGTAGATAGGCCATTCCAAGGCCGAGTTTATCCATCGTCTCTTTGAATTCTTTGGTGTCGTATGCCTTCTTGAAGTTGTCGTGCAGGATTTTGACAACCTCGTCTGGAGTATCCTTGGGCACTGCCAACCCGCGCCAAGCACCGATAACTACATCAATACCCTTTTCCTTCAGGGTAGGGACATCAGGGAAATTGGGCACCCTTTCGTCACTCATGACGGCAAGGATCTTCAGGTTCCCGGCTTCAACCTGCGCCTGAACCTCGGCCGGACTACCGGAGACAAACTCCAGGTGCCCACCAAGGAGGTTGGTTACCGCCGGAGCCATGCCTTCAGATGGAATCCAGGTGAACTTGGCCCCAGTGGCCTTCTCCACGGCTGCGGTAGCCATGTGCCAAATACCACCAGTTCCCGTTCCGCTGGACCTGAACTTGCCGGGGTTTTTCTTGGCATCTTCCAGGAATTCTTCGATGGTATCCCAGGGAGCATCTGCCCGCACGGTGATAGCAGCCGGGTCGAAGTTAACCCTCATGACGGGTTTGTAATCCTCGAAGGTAAAGGGTACGTCCCGGACCCACGGCAAGATGACGAGCTCCACGGTGACCATCGTGACCGTATGTCCATCGGGTGTTGCTTTCATGCCTTCGGTGTGGCCGACTGCACCACCGCCACCGGTCTTGTTTACCACCATTACTGACTTGCCAAAGAACTGCTCCGCCTGCTTGGCCAGAACGCGGGAGACAGTATCAGTACCGCCGCCAGCGGCCCAGGGACAAATCAGGGTCAATTCCTTGGTTGGGAATGCCACTTCCTGTTCTGCTGTCTCTGGCTCTTGCTCTTCTTCTTGGCCCGCTTCCTGCCCGCCGGCACAACCGGCTGCCGTCAGAGCTAAGGCCAGGACCAATAAAAGGACCAAGGTCAAAGGTAATCGTTTCGACACGATAGAGTTCCCCCTCTCAAGAATTAATCTTCATGACACGGTCTAGATGGTTTTCGCCCCTTTTCCCCTTCCTGGATCACCCCCTTCTTCCCCTTGGCAGCTGGGACCCTTTTGCAAACAGCTTCTGGAGAGACTGGAAGGAATGGGCGCGCGACCACTGTCTTGGACCCCGGGAGGTTTACAAAAAGGACTTTTGCTAGAAAGGGTTGTGTTTCGAGGGACGAAAAAACTTTTCACAAAAGACAGACCTTTTCCTAATATTCGCTCTTTAATTGGGTAAATCCTTCCTGGTCTTCTACGAAAATGTCCCCCCGGCGCCGGCCTTCCTTCGCGGCGTCACGCTTCGAATTTTCATGTTTCGTGGTGCCGTCGCTTCAGGGGCGGCATGGGGCACTAGACCTAAGAATTATGATTCTTGGTAGTTGCCCGTGAGGACTTACCCATTACGGGCGATGTAGCCCGGAACCGGTGTGAGCAGTTTGCTCCAGGGCCAGACCTGGTATGCCGCGCGGTAGGGTTTGGGGGAAGCAAGGCGGGTGCAAGAGCAAGGTACGGGTAAAGAGAGGGACACTTTCGGTCTACCGGGAAACAGAACCAATAGCCACAAGAAGGGACTGGCCCCGGCGGCAAAGAACGAACCCGGGTAGTGCCGTGTCATGGTGGTTATTTTCGGAACCAAGGAGGGTTCTCGGCGGGGTGATGTAGAAAAATGGTAGTAAGGGGAAAGGACCGGGAGCAGGGGGACCTGTATTCCGGGGGAAGGAGGATAAAATGCCGTTTGTCCAGATGCAGGAGGGCAGGATTCATTACCTGGGGGGCTTTGTTTCTGGTGGGTTGAACCTTCTTTTTATCCACGGAGCCGGCGGGAGGGCAGACCAGTGGAAGGACCAGGTTAAGGCCGTGGCTGCATCCGTAGCTGTGGACCTGCCGGGGCACGGTCGGTCCGAGGGTACGGCTTATCACCGTATTTCCCATTACGCAGACTTTATCAGGCGCTTTATACAGGTTCTCGGTCTCAAGACCGTGGAAGTGGTGCCGGTGGGGCATTCCATGGGAGGGGCGGTTGCCTTGCAGCTGGCCCTTGACGCCCCCGGTGCATTTGCTGCCCTGGGCCTGGTAAGTACTGGTGCCAGGCTCCGGGTCTGGCCTGAGACCATTGAAAGGTTCTCCCGCGGGGAACATGATTTTGGGTTTATTGAAGCAGCTTACCATCAGGAGGCACCACCGGTCCTGGTCCAAGAGGCGCGCCGTCAGTGGTCCCAGACGCCGCCAGAGGTTATTGCCGCGGACCTCCAGGCCTGTGACCGTTTTGACGTCATGGAACGGCTCGGGGAAATCAAGCTCCCGGTGTTGGTGACCTGTGGGACCGGGGACCGGCTGACACCGGTCAAGTACTCCCGGTACCTTGCTGAAAACCTGCCTGACGCCGTACTCCGGCTTGTAGAGAAAAGCGGTCACATGCTGATGCTGGAGGCTCCAGCACAATTGAACCGGATTCTGCTTGATTTCAAGGTGGGGATCATCTCGTAATCGGCCTCCCCACAAGGTGGGTCAACTAAACTTTGAAGAAGAGATAAACAGAAAAGACGAGGAGGGTCCAGCTGGTGCTCAAGGAAGAAAAAATAAGAGGAACCAGGTTCTCGCTAAGCATTGACTATCGGTTGGGCTTGGGTTACATGATTTTCATTAAAGGTAGTGGACAGGAGTTGAGAGTTCACGGAGAAGAATGGCCCAAGCTTAAGGAAGCCGTGGACAGGTTCCTGGATGAAGTCTCTAGGTAGGAGCTGGGATGCCGCTGCGGAACAACCGTACGGCTTATGGGGGCGAGGAACTTACAGAAGTTGCCGCAAAATTAAGAAAGACCCGGCGGGACCTTAGCCCCCGGGGTCTTTCCGGGTGATGGGATGCGCGAAAACCTTGGCTTGACCAACAGAGAGCAGTGCTAAGACCTGTTTTCAAAGGTGGAACAGTCGGTAGAGTGGACATTTCTGGCCTCACGGCCCGTGATCTCAATGGACTGTGCCTGACAGAGATTACCGGACTCCCAGTACTTGCAGGTATCTACCTCACACTTGACCCGGGGGATCGGAGTGCCGGTCCGGTCGATATCCATATACCCACCTCCCTTCGGCTCAAAAAGAATCACAGGGATTGACCGGGCGAGGACTAATGCCGGTCCAAAAAGTATACTCTCCTGATTTCCCGGGTGCTATGCACCAAAGCTGCAGGCAAGAACGGTAAACAAGGATGACCTGCTGCCTATTTTCTTTCCCGTTCTTCGGGCTTGTGGTATAACCCCTTTCACCGCGGAAGGACCCAGGCAGGTACGAGCTCGGGCAGGTGGCACGGGGCACTACTTTTCTTGACGATACTGGTTTTACACCAATAGCCCCCTGGCTGACGGAAGGCAGAGAAGCTCAGAGGTTCCCAGCAATTCATGGTGGGCTGTGCTGGTGCCAAACCGGAGGCAGGGGTTGAGACCGGGGTTCTGGCCAGTGATTGAAACTGTCCAGGATGGTGAGTGCAGTTAAGGGCCTGAATGGTGAAAAAGAAAAAATTTTACTTGCAAGCAGGAATATACAAAGGGCCGTCGAATATACTGAGACTTAAATACCTCAATTTATCACAGGTGGGCATTGGGTCAAATATAGTTATGGTAACAGGCTTTGGAAGGAAGTTTGTACCTAGGGTTCCGCTTCCATGAGATAAGTAACCAGGGGTTTAAAAAGAATATGACGAAAGGCCATGAAGGGAAGTAGTAGGGGGTGCGGCCGGGCCCCAGAGAGCCGGGCCAAGCTGAGAACCGGTGCCGGGCAGCCTCTGAAACTCGTCCCGGAGTTGCCAGCCGAAATCTTCTTGGGAAAAGATGGTAAACGAACCCTCGAGGAGAGTAGGCTTGAGCCGGAGGAGTCTCCGTTACCGGACTGGCGTGTGAAAGCACGTGCAGAGGTCGCCACTGCGAAGTGGTGACGAAGTAGGGTGGTACCGCGACCCCGAGCCCTGTCGCCCCTATTCCTACCGGGAAAGGGGGAGAGGGCTCAATGTTTAAGAAAAGGGGGTACCAAAACGGTGCAGCGGGTAATGATCTTTGATACCACCCTGCGCGATGGAGAGCAGTCTCCAGGTGTTAGTTTAAGTGTGGAAGAAAAGCTCGAGATTGCTCGTCAGTTGGCCCGCATGAAGGTTGATGTCATCGAAGCAGGTTTCCCCATTACTTCCCAGGGTGACTTCGAAGCAGTACGGGCCATAGCTCAAGAGATTGAAGGGCCTATTATTGCGGCCCTGGCAAGGTCCACCGAGGTAGACATCCGGCGGGCGTGGGAGGCTGTCAGTCCGGCCGCACGACCCAGGATCCACACCTTTGTTTCGACGTCCGAAATCCACATGAAGTACATGCTGCGCAAGGAACCGGCCCAGGTCTTGAAGATGTCGGTGGAGGCGGTGCGCCTGGCGCGGGAACTCTGTCCGGACGTGGAGTTTTCAGCCCAAGATGCTACCAGAAGCGATCCCGAGTTTCTTTACCGGTTAATCGAGGCGGTAATCGAGGCGGGGGCTACCACCATCAATATTGCTGATACCGTTGGTTACACGATGCCCGGGGAATTTTACAAGCTTATTGCCGGGATCCGTACCAATGTTCCAAATATCCACCGGGCGGTCATTAGTGTCCACTGCCACAATGACTTGGGCATGGCTACGGCCAATTCCTTGGCAGCGGTGGAAGCCGGTGCGAGGCAGATTGAATGTGCGGTCAACGGCATCGGGGAAAGGGCTGGTAATACAGCCCTGGAAGAGGTGGTCATGGCCCTGGCTACCAGGCATGACTATTACGGAGTACAGACCGGGATTGTCACCGAGCAGATAGCCCGTACGAGTCACTTGGTGAGCACCTTTGCTGGAATGCCGGTTCAGCCGAATAAGGCCATTGTGGGAAGCAATGCCTTTGCCCACGAGTCTGGGATCCACCAGGACGGGGTTTTGAAACGCCCGGAAACGTACGAGATCATGAAGCCGGAAAGCATTGGACTTGCAAAAGGCAGGCTGGTCCTTGGGAAACACTCTGGGCGGCATGCTTTTCGGGATAAACTGGCTGAGATGGGTTACAATCTATCTGAGCTTGACGTTGATTCCCTCTTTATTCGGTTCAAGGCCCTAGCAGATAGAAAGAAGGAGATCACCGACCGGGACATTCAGGCTATTGTCGAGGACACTCTTTACAAGGCGGAGGAAGTCTACCGGTTGGGGGCGTTCCAGGTTTCAAGCGGCAACAATTCCCTCCCGATGGCGACCATCGTTCTGGAAAAGGGTAAGGAGAGCATCCGGCACGCGGCTAGTGGAGACGGTCCGGTAGACGCCGTTTACAAGGCCATCGATGGGGCTGTCGGTATCTCGTACCGTCTTGTGGATTACTCCCTCAAGGCTGTCACCAGTGGGAAAGACGCTTTGGGCGAGGCCACGGTTCGGCTGGAGAGGAACGGCCGGGTTTTCTTGGGCCGCGGGGTGAGCATCGACATTATCGAGGCGAGTGCCCTGGCGTACATCAATGCCATTAACAAGATGGCTTCACAGGTTGAGGCACACCTACCGGCTCCAACATCTTCCGGCCAGAAGGGCGATGATGCAGTAATGGGATGACCATGGCGGAAAAAATCCTGGCAGCACATGCCAGGGGGGTCCACGAAGTGAAACCAGGGGACCTCCTGGAAGTTGAAGTAGACATGCTGCTGGCAAACGATATTACCGGACCGATGGCCATCGAGGAATTCTGGAAGATAGGGGTAGACCGTGTTTTCGACCCCGAGCGGGTTGCCCTGGTTCCGGACCACTTTGTTCCCAACAAGGACATTAAATCAGCCGAGCAGGCGAAAAGGCTGCGCGAGTTTGCTCAGCAACAGGGGATTGTTCACTACTTTGAGGTTGGTGAGGCAGGGATTGAGCATGCCCTGCTGCCAGAAAAAGGCTTGGCCCTGCCTGGTGAAGTGATCATTGGTGCCGATTCCCACACCTGTACCTACGGTGCCCTCGGGGCTTTCGCTACTGGGGTCGGGAGTACCGACCTGGCGGCGGCGATGGCGACTGGTTGGGTCTGGTTCAAGGTTCCACCGAGCATCAAGATCACCTACCGGGGCCGGCCCAGGGAATGGGTAACCGGCAAGGACTTGATCCTGTACACCATCGGTGCCATCGGGGTTGACGGGGCCCTCTATTCGGCCCTGGAGTTTGGCGGGGAGGCCATTTCGCGCCTCTCCATGGACAGCCGGATGACCATGGCCAACATGGCCATCGAGGCTGGGGCCAAGGTGGGGCTTATGGTCCCCGATGAGAAGACCCTCCAGTACCTAGAAGGGAGGGCTCAGCGTTCCTACCAGGTATACCGTCCCGATGAAGATGCCCACTATGCCGCGGAGTACGAATACGATGCGGGCTCCATCGAGCTGCAGGTGGCTTATCCGCACCTGCCATCTAATACCAGGGGAATTAGTGAGGTGGAGGACATCCCCATCGACCAGGTGGTAATTGGGTCCTGTACCAACGGTCGCCTCGAGGACCTCCGCTTGGCAGCAGCCATCTTGGAGGGCCGGAAGGTGGCCCGGGGTGTCCGAGCCATTATCATCCCGGCAACCTGGGAGGTGTACCGGAAGGCTTTAGATGAAGGCCTCTTGAGGATTTTCCTTGATGCCGGAGCGGTGGTGAGCCCTCCGACCTGTGGTCCCTGCCTGGGTGGGTACATGGGGGTTCTCGCTGCAGGGGAACGAGCGGTATCCACCACCAACCGGAATTTTGTGGGACGCATGGGACACCGGGATAGTGAGGTGTACTTAGCCGGTCCGTCTGTTGCGGCGGCTTCAGCGGTAACCGGGAGAATCAGTGCGCCGGAGGAGGTGGTCGGGTGAAGATCGCCGGAAAGGCATGGAAGTTTGGGAACGATGTTGATACTGATGCCATTATCCCGGCCAGGTACCTGAATACCTTCAAGCCGGAGGAACTGGCCCAGCACCTGATGGAGGATATTGATCCCGACTTTGCGGGTAAGGTTGGTGACGGGGATATCATTGTGGCAGGTAAGAATTTTGGGTGTGGTTCGTCGCGGGAGCATGCCCCGGTGGCCATCAAGGGGGCGGGTATCTCCTGTGTTATTGCCGAATCTTTTGCCCGGATCTTCTACCGGAACGCCATCAACATTGGTCTGCCCATTATAGAATCAGCCGAGGCAGCCCAGGGGATCCAGCCTGGGGACCGGGTGGAGGTCGATCTGACGAGGGGTCTCGTACGAAATGTGAGCCGGGGTGAGGACTACCCGGTTACCCCTTACCCTGAGTTTATGCAGAGAATCATGGATGCCGGAGGCTTAATTGCCTACGTGGCCAGGGAGGTAGGACGAAATGCCAACCGTGGCTTGGCTCCCCGGTGATGGAATCGGCCCCGAGGTGGCCGCAGCGGCCAGGGACGTCTTGAAGGCAGTGGAAAAACGCTATGACCACCGGTTTGATCTCCGAGAAGCCTTAGTCGGGGGAGCAGCCATTGACCAGACTGGCCAACCCCTTCCTGTTGATACCCTGGCTTTGTGCCGGGAAGCCGACGCGGTTTTCTTGGGAGCGGTGGGAGGACCGGAATGGGATGACCTTCCCCCGGAACTCCGCCCCGAAAAAGCCCTGCTCGGGATCAGGAAGGACCTGGGGGTTTATGCCAACCTGCGCCCGGTTAAGGTCAAGGCAGGGTGGACTTCGGCGTCACCGCTCAAAGAGGAATTACTGGGGGATGGTATCGACCTCTTGATTGTCCGTGAACTGACCGGGGGAATCTACTTTGGTCAACCACGGGAACGGAGGTCCACACCAGGTGGAGAGGAACAGGCCCTGGATACCATGGTTTACAGCACAGACGAGGTCCGGCGGGTGGCAGAGGTGGCCTTCCGGATGGCCGGGGAGAGGCGGAAAAAGGTGACTTCGGTAGACAAGGCCAATGTCCTTGAGAGTTCTCGTCTCTGGCGGGAGACGGTGGAAGGGGTAGCCGGCCGTTTTCCGGAGGTTGAGCTGACGCATTTTTACGTCGACAATTGTGCCATGCAGCTGGTGCGCAATCCGGCCCAGTTTGACGTCCTGGTTACCGGGAACATGTTCGGGGATATCTTAAGTGACCTGGCCTCGGTCCTCACGGGTTCCTTGGGGATGCTTCCCTCGGCCAGTCTGGGGGACGGGTCTCGGGGTTTTTACGAGCCGGTCCACGGCTCTGGGCCGGATATTGCCGGAAAGGATGTGGCCAACCCGCTGGGCGCCATCCTTTCTGTGGCCCTCATGCTCCGGTATTCCCTAGGACTAGAGTATGAGGCCAGGAGCATCGAAGCCGCCGTGGAAACGGTGCTGGGCCGGGGTTACCGCACGGTAGACATGGCTCAGAAGGGATGTATCCTGGTGGGAACCCGTAAGATGGGAGAACTTGTGGCCGGGGAAGTTGCCGGGACTGGATCATTCCTTGGGCTGCCCCGACCGGAAGCACCATGAACACGAAGCATGAAAACCCGAGCCCCCACCAGTTTCGGTGCCATGGACCAAGACGTGATACCGCCGGCCAGGAGGACCGGGGAAAGCGGGCTGTAAGAGAGATTTGGCCCGGCGCGGAGGCCGGTATTTGTACGGTTGTTGAGCAGAAGGTGCATTAATGCTGGGCGTTTTGAAAATAGACCCGGAAGGTGGTGTTGGAGTTATGAATGGTGCGGAATTGATAGTTAAATTTCTGGAGCAGGAAAAGGTGGAGATTGTTTTTGGCCACCCGGGGGGTGCAATCCTGCCTTTATACGATGCCCTGCGTCAAAGCCGGATCCGCCATGTTCTGGCCAGGCACGAGCAAGCAGCTGCCCATGCTGCTGATGGGTATGCCCGGGCAACCGGTAAGGTGGGGGTTTGCATGGCGACTTCGGGCCCAGGGGCAACGAACTTGGTGACGGGGATTGCTAATGCCTACATGGATTCAATCCCGATGGTGATCTTTACCGGACAGGTGCCCACGGATATGATTGGTACCGACTCTTTCCAAGAGGTGGATATCACTGGAGCAACCCTACCCTTCACCAAGCACAATTACCTGGTCAAAGATGTAAACCTCCTTCCTCGGGTTATCAAGGAGGCTTTTCACATTGCGCGGACTGGTCGGCCGGGGCCGGTGTTGGTTGATCTCCCGGCGGATATATGCCTGCAGGCGGTCGGGAAGGTGGAATACCCCAGCAGGGTCGACCTCCCCGGTTATAAACCGACGTACCGGGGTCACCCCCTCCAGGTGGCTCGAGCAGCCACGGCCATCCAGGAAGCGAAACGCCCGGTGCTTTGTGCCGGTGGTGGTGTCATTAGTTCCGGTGCTTCCGAGGAACTCCTGACCCTGGCAGAACGGGCTGCAATTCCGGTTACGATTACCATGATGGGTATCGGTGCTTTCCCGGCAACACACCCCCTCTTTTTGGGGATGCTGGGACTCCATGGTCTACCGCCTGCCAATCATGCCGTCATGGGCGCGGACCTTCTCTTGGCCGTGGGGGTTCGTTTTGGCAACCGGGTAACAGGGAAGGTGGATATCTTTGCCCACCAGGCTAAAGTCGTTCATATCGATATCGACCCGGTGGAGATTGGGAAGAACGTACCGGTCGACATCCCGATCGTTGGTGATGCCAAGCTGGTCCTAAGGGACCTCCTGGAGCGGGTGCATCCGGTAGAAAAGGTCCAAAGGCAGGGCTGGTTCGACCAAATAGAAAGGTGGAAAACCAGCTATCAAGGCTCCATGGGAGCCGGGGTGGAAAAGAAAGCTTCCAACGAAAAAGGGAAAAGACTGAAAGGCCGGTGGGTTGTCGAACGCCTGAACCAGATCCTGGGTAAAGAAGGGATTATCCTGACGGACGTGGGACAGCACCAGATGTGGGCGGCACAACTTGCCCTCAGGGAACGTGCCCGGTCCTTCATTTCCTCGGGTGGCTTGGGTACCATGGGGTTTGGGCTTCCGGCTGCCATTGGTGCCAAGTTGGGATGCCCGGATGAAGAAGTGGTTCTCATTACCGGTGACGGTGGTTTTCAGATGAACATGCAGGAGCTTTCTGTGGCTGCAAAGCTGGGGCTCAACCTGAAAATCTTCATTCTTAACAACCATTCCTTGGGCATGGTTCGACAACTCCAGGAGTTTTACTACAACAAGGAGTATTACAGTATCGAGTTATCAGACCTACCAGACATGGTGAAGCTGATCGAGGCCTTTGGTGGTACCGGGTTCAGGGTGGATGACCCGGCAGAGGTTGATGATGCCATCAAGAGGGCCTTGGCAAGCGAGGCTCTGACCCTGGTAGATTTCCTCGTCGATCCCAACGAAAACGTGTATCCCATGGTACCGAGAGGAAAAGGGATCGATGAAATGATTGGGGGGTGAAGGGATGAGGCACACGGTGACGGCGTTGGTGGAAAACAGCCCTGGAGTCTTGACCCGGGTGGCGGGTTTGTTCAGCCGTCGGGGCTTCAATATTGATAGCCTGGCGGTGGGTGTTACAGAGGATCCGCGAATTTCCCGGATGACCATCGTCGTTGAGGGGAGCGAGGCCACCCTGGAACAATTGACCAAACAGTTGAACAAACTGATCAACGTTATTAAGGTCACTGACCTAAAAGACTCGGAATCGGTAGCAAGGGAACTGGCCTTGGTAAAGATAGCTGTGGAACCGGCCCAGCGCGCGCAGATTACCCAGTTGGTAGATATCTTCCGGGGCAAAATCATCGACATGGGTCGGCAGAGTGTAATCGTAGAACTGACGGGTGACGAAACAAAGGTCGACGCTTTCTTGAATCTAGCGCGGGATTTTGGTATCAAGGAAGTGGTAAGAACCGGGAGAATTGCCATGGCCCGGGGCATGAAATCCATGGAGTACCAGAAGGAGGAAAAGCAAAATGGCCAAAATATACTATGATGCTGATGCGAACCTCGATCTGCTGAAAGGGAAGACGGTGGCTGTCATCGGGTACGGCAGCCAGGGGCATGCCCATGCTCTCAATCTCAAGGACAGCGGCATTGATGTCATTGTCGGGCTCAGGCCGGAAGGCCGGTCCTGGAAGGTTGCCCAAGGTGATGGGCTGGAGGTAGTCACCTTTGACGAGGCAGCCCGCAGGGGAGATGTCATCTCCATTCTTATTCCCGACGATAAGCAGCCCTTTGTGTTCAATGAATACATCCTTCCCCACTTAACTGAAGGCAAGTCCCTGGTGGTGGCCCACGGATTCAACATACTCTACTACCAGATTGAGCCGCCCCAGAACATCGATGTTTTCATGATTGCTCCCAAATCACCGGGCCACATCATGAGGCGGATGTTTGAGGAAGGGGCCGGGGTCCCCGGGTTACTGGCCGTGCACCAGGACTGTACTGGGAAGGCTAAAGAATTGGCTCTGGCTTACGGCAAGGGTGTGGGTTGTACCAGGGCCGGAGTGATTGAAACCACCTTCCGGGAAGAAACCGAGACTGACCTTTTCGGGGAACAGGTAGTCCTTACCGGTGGTGTCTCGGAGCTCATCAGGGCGGGTTTTGATACCCTGGTAGAAGCCGGCTACCAGCCCGAAATCGCTTATTTCGAGTGTCTCAACGAACTGAAGCTCATCGTGGACCTGATGTTTGAAGGTGGTATTACCTGGATGAGATACTCGGTGAGTGATATCTGTGAGTACGGGGACCTGACGGTCGGGAAGCGGGTCATCACTGACGAAACCAGGGCCGAAATGAAGCGCATCCTGGCTGATATTCAATCGGGTCGCTTTGCCAGGGAATGGGTATTGGAGAACCAGGCCAACAGGCCTGTATTCAAGACCCTGGCCAAGAAGGAAGCCAACCACCTCATCGAACAGGTTGGGAAGAAATTGAGGGCCATGATGCCTTGGTTAGATGCCAAGGAGGTGGAAGAATAGAGGGGTCAAGGAAGAGGCAGGAGCACTGGTTTGAACAGGTGATAATCTGATCAACCCCAAAGGCAGTGATGGGGAGAGTAAGCAGCCCAAGGGCCGGATACAGAGAGCCGCCGGGGACGCTGAGAGGTGGTACCGGTTGGGTTGCCGAAGATCCCCCCGGAGCTTCACGCTGAAACCTGAACCGGGAGTAGGTTGTGACGGAAACCTTAATGGGCCCCCGTTACCGGGCCCGGGTATAAGGCGACCACCGGCCCCAATAGTGGAGAGAGGGGAATATTTACGGTGAAGCCCTGTACCTGGTGAGGCCGCAGCCGCGAGGCTGTGGTGAAGTAGGGTGGTAACGTGTGGTAAACCCTCGCCCCTACCCAAGGGACGGGGGTTTTTGTTTTGCAGCGAGGTTAAAATCTAAAAGCCATGAACCAAATACTGCTGGAGGTGACTTAGCCCATGAGGATGACTGGTGCTGAGATGTTAATGGAAAGCCTGAAGCGGGAAGGGGTGGACACCATCTTCGGGTACCCCGGGGGAGCGGTTCTATATATCTACGATGCCTTGGCCCGTTCTTCGATTCGCCACGTGTTGGTTCGCCACGAGCAGGCGGCAGCTCATGCTGCCGACGGTTACGCCCGTGCCACCGGGAAAGTGGGGGTTTGCCTGGCTACTTCCGGTCCAGGAGCCACCAACCTGGTGACTGGGATCGCAACTGCCCATATGGACTCTGTCCCCCTGGTGGCCATCACCGGGCAGGTAAATACCAGCTTGCTGGGACGGGACAGTTTTCAGGAGGCGGATATTACCGGGATTACCATGCCCATTACCAAGCACAGTTTTCTGGTCAAGGAGACGCGCCAGATCGGGCCGGTGGTTCGGGAAGCCTTTCACATTGCCAGGTCAGGTAGGCCTGGGGTGGTGGTTGTGGATCTGCCGAAGGATGTCACTGCCAGGGAGGATGATTTTTCCTACCCGCCCGCCGTCTCCCTGGGCCAAAAGGAGGGAACAGGGGACGACCAAATCGACTGGGAGGACATCCAAAGGCGGATTATTAACGCTGAGCGTCCCGTGATTTGTGCGGGAGGGGGGATCGTGATCTCCGGGGCTGAAGAACAGCTCAGAAAATTCGCTGAAACACTGCGCGTCCCGGTGACGACCACCCTGATGGGGCTGAGTGCTTTTCCTGCTGACCATCCTTTGAGTTTGGGAATGCTAGGAATGCATGGTACCCGCTACGCTAACTATGCCATCATGGAGGCTGACCTGCTGGTGGCCATTGGGGTCAGGTTTGATGACCGGGTAACAGGTAACATAGAATCTTTCGCCCCAAATGCCACCATTATCCACATTGACGTCGATCCGGCGGAGATCGGAAAGAATGTCTCTCCCGGTCTCGCCGTGGTACAAGATGCCGGCGAGGCTTTGAGCCGGCTCATGAAGGGCTTACCGCGCGCGGGGAAGGAAGCCAGGAACGGGTGGCTGGGCGAGATCAAGTCCTGGAAAGAGTCTAACCCGCTGAAATACAAGGACTCTGATGAAGTGATTAAGCCCCAGAAGGTGGTCGAGGAGATCAGCAGGATTACCGGTGGGGAGGCGGTGGTCAGCACCGATGTTGGCCAACACCAGATGTGGGTGGCCCATTACTACTGCTTTCACCGGTCCCGCAGCTTTCTGACCTCCGGTGGGCTGGGTACAATGGGCTACGGACTTCCGGCCGCCATCGGGGCTCAGTTCGGCCGACCTGAGAGCACCGTGGTGGCGGTTTTGGGTGACGGTGGCTTCCAGATGAATTCCCAGGAACTGGCTACGGTGGCCCTTTACCAGCTTCCCATCAAGATCTGTCTTCTCAACAACGGCTTCCTGGGGATGGTACGCCAGTGGCAGGAACTCTTCTTTGAGGGGAGATACTCGGCAGTGGACATGGGGGGGAACCCAGACTTCGTGCGCCTGGCCGAGGCGTATGGATTAACGGCAAGAAGGGTAACGGCTGCCAGGGAGGTTACCTCTGCCCTGGAATGGGCTTTCGAGGAGCGGGGTCCGGTACTGGTTGAGTTTGCGGTTGATCCCCTCGAAAACGTCTACCCCATGGTTCCGGCGGGAGGCACCCTCAGGGAAATGATCGGTTGAGGGAATGTGAACGAAGGAATTAACTTGTCGGAGGAGAAGATGAATAGCGTGAAGCACCAGTACCAGGGTAAGTGATGGAGCTTTATGGGGTGAGGTGTGTTCTACATTGCTGGAAAGAAGAGTTCTCGGCCAGTTGGGGATCAAGGTCACCGAGCTGTGCCTGGGTGTCTTGCCCATGGGTCCCCTCCAAGCCGATAAACCCCGGGGGCATTGTGTTCAGCTCATCCGAATGGCCCTGGACCTGGGGATAAACTTTATCGACACTGCGGAAGTGTACGGAACCCAGGAGTATGTCGGGGAAGCCCTGCATGGTTACCAGGGGCAGGTCGTTGTGGCCACTAAGTCAAATGCGGCTACCTATGATGACATGAGGGCATCGGTGGAGAGGTCCCTGCAGGAGCTTGGGGTTAACTGTATTGATATCTACCATCTCCACGCTGCCCGCGTGACACCCGAGGTGTTTAGGGAGAGGGAAGGAGCTTTGGAGTGCCTGAAGGAGTTCAAGGCCAGAGGCCAGATACGGGCCATCGGGGTTTCCACCCACGTGGTCGGGGTGGTGGAAGCGGCGGCCCGGTGTGACGACATTGATGTCATTTTCCCCATCATTAACACGGCCGGTATTGGTATCGTGGGGGGTACCCGCGAGGACATGGTCCGGGCAATAGAGACAGCGGCCAGGGCGGGTAAGGGGCTTTACGCCATGAAGGCCCTTGGGGGAGGACACCTGGCTGACGACCCGGTGGAAGCCTTTGGGTTCGTGCGTGGGATCCCTGGGATCAGTGCCGTGGCTGTCGGGGTAGTTAGTGAAAAGGAGCTGGATGTGGACTACCGAATTTTCACCGGGCAACCGGTAGCCGGCAGTGAGACCGGGCGGGCCAGAAAAAGGCTTTTGGTTATGAGTTTTTGCCAGGCCTGTGGGAAGTGTGTGGAGGTATGTCCGAACGGGGCCCTCAGCCTGGGCGAGGACCGGGCTGTTGTTGATCCAGCCAAGTGCATACTTTGCGGGTACTGCAACCCGGTATGCCCCCAGTTCGCCATCCGACTAATCTAGGTGGCTTGGCGGGCCGACGAGTGGGGACCACGGGCTGTGAAGGGTCAGGGCTGGTTCCGGGCCAAAGGTTGGTTACACCCGGAAAACTGCAAGGGGAAATGCGGTAGAGTAAGGGGACAGGGTAAAGGGTAGGAGGAGAAAGAGGCCCAGGTCGGGAACGAAGGGGATGAAAAAGATTTGTCTGGTTGATAAATTGTAACCGGGGGGATGGGAACGGCATGGTAACCCTGACCGAGGAACAAGAGCTGATTCAGGGGATGGTAAGGGAATTTGCCCAGGCAGAGGTAGCCCGGCGGGCACGGGAGATTGATGAAAAGGACGAGTTTCCACGTGATATCTGGGAGAAGATGGGGGAACTCGACCTTTATGGACTACCTTACCCTGAAGAATACGGAGGGGCGGGAGCGGGATACCTGGCCAATGTCCTGGCCATCGAGGAATTGGTGCGGGTATCCATGTCGGTAGGTGTAATTCTTTCGGTGCACGGGTTATGTGAAGAGGCAATCTGGGCCTTTGGAACCCAGGAGCAGAAAAAGAAATACCTGACGGCCCTGGTGCGAGGGGATTGCATCGGCTGTTTTGCCTTCACCGAGGCAGCCACTGGTTCCGATCCTAAGGCCATCCAAACCACTGCCCTTCCCGATGGGGACGAGTACATATTGAAGGGCTCCAAGGTCTTTATCACCCATGCCACAGTTGCCGACATCGCCATTATTTTTGCCCGGGATGAGACCGAGAAGGTCAGTGCTTTTATCGTTGATACCTCTGCCCCAGGCTACTCGACCGGCCGGAAGGAGGAGAAACTGGGGCTGCGCGGCACTGAAACGGCCGAAATCATCCTTGACGAAGTCAGGGTTCCCAAAAGCAACCTTCTCGGGGAAAAGGGCAAAGGCTTCCAGGTCCTCCTTGACGTGATCAGTGCCGGTAAGTTGAACATCTCAGCGCAGGCCGTCGGCATTACCCAGGCTGCCCTGGACGCATCGGTTGATTATGCCCAGAAGCGGACGGCCTACGACCGTCCCATCGCCAGGTTTCAGACCATTCAGTGGTTGCTGGCTGAGATGGCTGCCCGGCTCGAGGCGGCTCGCTGGCTTACTTACCGGGTCGGTTACCTGAAGGACCAGGGCAGAAATATCTCAGCAGAAGCGGCCAAGGCCAAGTTGTTTACTTCCCAGGTCGCGGTACAGGCTACGAGTGATGCCATGCAGATCCACGGGGCCTACGGGTATTCAAAGGATTACGTGGTGGAAAGGCTCTACCGGGACGCCAAGATAACCCAGATCTACGAAGGGACTTCCGAGATCCAAAGGGTGATTGTCGCGTCGTCCTTACTTGAACAGGGACTATAAGCAAGTACTTCTACGAAAATGTCCCCACGGCGCCGGCCTTCCTTTGCGGCGTCACGCTCACCGAATAGTTGTCATGAACCTCGGCGGCTCCGGGCCGCAGCCACAAACTCGCGGTGGCTGCGGCTGGTCC
>SESX01000327.1 GCA_004367365.1 Candidatus Acetocimmeria pyornia | reverse complement strand
TTACAAAACGACCATATCTCGGTTGAGCAGTGGATGTTGCCGGTGGCTCAGGCCCTTCTGCAAGCTCTGGCCCATCAGCCCCTGTTCTTGGTCATGGACGGGAGCACAGTAGGTCGGGGCTGTTTGGCTTTGATGGTCAGCCTCCTCTATGGCAACCGGGCCTTGCCTCTAGCCTGGGTGGTGGTGAAACAGCGAAAAGGGCATTTGCCACAAGAAGTACACAGGGCCTTGTTGGCCCAAATCCATGTCCTCCTTCCTGCGGGCGCTACCGTCATTTTCCTGGGCGATGGCGAGTTTGACGGCACGGACTTGCAGACCGATATGCGTCAGTTCGGCTGGCATTATGTCTGCCGGACGGCTTCCAACATCCTGGTGACGGCCTTTGGGTATCAATTTGCCATAGGCGATGTGCCACTGGCCCCCGGTGAAGGGTGGTATCTTCCGAATGCGCAGATGACCGAGACGCAATACGGCCCGGTGACCCTCTTGGGCGTATGGGAATCCAAATACACATCGCCTCTCTACCTGGTGACCAACTTGGCCGACCCCGACCAAGCCCTCACGTATTATCGGCGTCGTGCCCATATCGAAACCTTCTTCTCCGACCAGAAAAGCCGAGGCTTTCATGTGCATGCCAGCCATATCAGTGCCCCTCAACGTCTCGCACGTCTGCTCATCGCTTCTTGCCTGGCCTACATTTGGATTATCTACTTGGGCGTCCATGCCTTACAAGATACGTGGCGCCGTCGCCTACACCGACGTCACCGTTGCGATTTGAGCCTGTTTCAGCTCGGCCTCCGCCTTGTCGCTTACTGTTTGCGGGAGAATCTGCCCATCCCAGAGGGCCTGTTGGTTCCCGCATCGCCTTCCATAATCACATAAGAAGGGCGAACTAATGTTCTGTACGGTAGTGAAATTCTGATTATGATATTATTATCCGCAAACTCTTTGTCGACGTTTTACCTCCTCACGATATCAAAGTAACCATGCTTTCACCTGACAATGAAACGT
>SESX01000326.1 GCA_004367365.1 Candidatus Acetocimmeria pyornia | reverse complement strand
GTTTCTGAATCCGGGTGCCATACCCCTTCCCCCAAAATCGACTTTGTCAGGAGACACTAATTAGTGTCCCCTGAAAAACTCCAGGGCCGGGATCGTCAAAAACCTTGATAAATCAATACTTTGAGGGCCTCAAAGGAATAGGATTCCCGATCCTAAGTGTCGAATTAGCAGGTGTAGACAAAACCAACCGGCACTTTAGGAGGGAATCCTATTGACAATCATTCACCACACCTACCTTTTTTCCTGCGAGGTTCATCCCCAATGTTGAGGTTAAAAGGAGACCGCCAGCTAACGTTCTGGGACTCCCTGTTGCCACCAGAGGTTACGGCCTTGAACGAAGAGCTGAGCAAGGTTGACCGACTGCTAGACGACCAGCAACTTCTTATGCCGTTTGTTGAACGTTTTGATACGCGAATGGGCCGACCCACCGTACCGGTGGAGACCTATCTCCGCATGATGTACCTTAAGTTTCGGTATCAACTGGGCTATGAGAGCCTGGTTCAAGAAGTAAGTGACAGCATCCAATGGCGACGGTTTTGCCGTATACCCTTGCACGAGAGCGTCCCTCACTCTACGACGCTGATCAAGCTCACCAAGCGATATGGTCCCGATACCCTCAAAGAACTAAACGAGTTGCTGATCAAAAGAGCCCGAGATAAAAAGCTTATCCGCGGCCGCAAGCTAAGGGTGGACACTACCGTAGTGGAAGCCGATATCCACCACCCTACAGACGCCGGACTTTTAGCTGACGCAACGCGCGTTATCACTCGTATCGTGAAGCAGATAAAGGCTTCAGGGGTAGCGATCCGCACCGGGTTTCGCAACCGGACCAGGAGTATCAAGAAACGCATCCCCAGCATCAGCAAAGTTCTAAGGCGACGGGCCGGCAACGCCTACCAGGAAGTCCGCGCCATCACCGGTGAGATCATGGCCATCACCAAAGCGACGGTTACCGACGCCAAACGGATCATCCGTAATGCCAAACATTATGCCTGGCGTAAGGGCTGCGCCAAGGC
>SESX01000325.1 GCA_004367365.1 Candidatus Acetocimmeria pyornia | reverse complement strand
CGGTGGCGTTGGTGGCCCCGGCTCTCGGGGCCCCGGCCCCGGACGGCAGCGTCCCTTGGCCTACTGTAACTGGTTGGCCAGCTTCCGGATGGTCAGAGTGCCCCGATGGCTGTGTATGCACTGAAGCTCAGATTTGTTGCGTACTGGAAGTTTGCGATGAATGGGGATGGGGAGTGGATGAGAACTGTTACGATAGGTGTTTTTTCTGGTGTGGGAGTGTGGTGTGCACATTGAGCTGTGCATTGGTGGGGGCAGGCTGTTCCTCGGTGGCTACTCCTCTGGCCTGTGCTATACTTGGAAGTGTCTGCGATCTAGGGTGCGATTTTGCTTGTGACCGCTATTGCACTGATCGGTGCTGGGGGCGGATATGTACCGACTGGGATTGGGTATTCAAGTGTGCACCCTTGCCTCCTTTTGAGCCCTATGCCGAACTTAAGGCACACTAGCAGGCCCAGCCTCCTGGAGGGGCTGATCGGTGCTTGGGCGCTGGTGTACGTCTTTGTTGACGGATTGATGTCTCCCTCCCGTTCCCTCCTCCTGCTCGAGTGGGATATCTATTTAGTACTGCTGGGGATCGCGGTTGCAGCAAGGCAGATTTCTGGGGTGCCAGTCCGGCATATCCTCGGATGGGGAGTGCTCTTCGTGTTGGTGGCCACAGGGTTCCGGGAATTGGGAGCATATTCTCGGCTATATGTAGAAGATAGGTTCCCCGAGCTGGCTTCGCTGCTGAACTTAAGGAAACTGGAACTTGTGATGTTCGCTTTGGGGGTAAGCCCGGTGTTCCTTTGCGCTGGGATAGGTATATTCCGGAGATTATTGAAATCATCGAAACAAGATGGCTGAGGAGCAGTGGAGCTGAGGGGTCAGGAGTTGGGGAGCTGAAGGAGCTGGGGGTCAGATGCTGTATTGCCTGTCAACCCCCGGAGGTCTCACAGAGGAGCTGGGGGTCAAGGAGCTGGGGGTCTACCATCGGATTTTGTGAGGGGACAGCTGAGGAGGATCGTGGTAGTATGGGTTTGA
>SESX01000324.1 GCA_004367365.1 Candidatus Acetocimmeria pyornia | reverse complement strand
CCTGGGTTGGTATGCCAACGACGATCATCGAATACGACCGGGCATTGAGAGTGGCTGGCGAGAGTAAGTGGGACTACCCGGGCCTGGTCGGCCTGGCCCTTGAAGGCCTGACTTCCTTCTCAGTGTCACCTCTCAGATGGGCAACGCTTGTCGGCTTGCTGGCCGCCTCCGTTGGTGGATTGTTCGGTGTCTGGATTGTAGCGAAGGCAATAATGCTCGGCGATCCGACTGACGGCTACCCATCGTTAATCGCCCTCATCAGTTTTCTGGGCGGCATACAACTGGTGAGCGTTGGTATCGTTGGTGAGTATGTGGGCAAAACCTACATCGAATCGAAACAGCGACCACTGTATCTGACCGAAGAAGTGGTCGAGAACAAAGAGGTATCAAGCCGAGACCAAATCAGCAACTTCAGAGGCGTCAAGAATGATAAAGCGATTTGAGCCCTGGTTCTGGGTACTGGCTGCCGTATTGTTCAGTCGCTTTATCGGAATGACGCTGTTTCCCTTCGTGGATACAACGGAGCCCCGATACGCTGAAATCGCTCGGTTAATGGCTGAATCCGGGGACTGGATAACGCCCTGGTTTGAACCCGGCGTTCCGTTCTGGGGGAAACCTCCACTGTCGTTCTGGGCTCAGGCTGCCTCTATAAAAATATTTGGACTGTCTGAATTTTCTCTGCGGCTACCGGCATGGTTCGCCACGATTGGAATCGTATGGCTGACGTGGTGCCTTGCAAATCATGCGCGCGGTGCTGCGGTCGCTCGATGGTCTACTCTTGTGCTTTCCACGATGGTACTCACCTATATCAGTGCCGGCGCAGTCATGACGGATACGTTCCTGGTATTTGGAACGACCCTCTCCTTGGTGAGCGTGTGGTTTGTGCTTTCAGGGCGCTCTGACTATTGGCGCTGGTGGTTTTTCATGGGCCTGGCCATCGGTTTGTTGTCAAAGGGACCGTTGGCTGTTGTACTGACCGTTATCCCCCTGGTGCTATGGGCTGCTATTTTCAGGCAGCGGTTA
>SESX01000323.1 GCA_004367365.1 Candidatus Acetocimmeria pyornia | reverse complement strand
TCCGGAGATTACCTAACTAATACTTGATGATGGCGATATTCTTACAGTGGGTTGATCCCCCGAAGCCATTTGCGCTGTTCGGGAACAAAGATAAACAGCCGGTTTCAGCGATGCTGACAAAGCATTTTACCCCAGGCCGATCCAGATTTTACGCGGGTATTAGAAACAGATAGGTGGTGTAAAGGTAAAATTGACCCCAGAGAGAGAAAACCAGAGAGAAAAGGAGAAATAGCAAGCGGCACGGAGAAAAACTTAGAAAAAGAGGAAGGGGAAACCTCACTTTGTGGAGAATTCTTTTTTCAGAGCCAAAAAAAAGAACCAAAGGAGGTTTCCCCTTATGGCCATTATACCACAACAACGGCTCTTTGGGTGGCAGGAAATAGATGAATTGGGCGATTTGGAGCGCCTGGTATTAGTTCTCCACAACCTGCCGGATGAAGAGTTAATGCGCAAGCTGGAACGGGAGCGCGGGAAGGGACGGGATGATTACCCGGTACGGGCGGTTTGGAATTCAATCCTGGCAGGGATCGTATTTCAGCACCCGTCTATAGAGAGCCTGCGGCGGGAGTTATTGCGGAACGCGCAGTTGCGGGAGATTTGCGGCTTCGATCCGTGTCTGGGGGAACGGGCGGTTCCGCCGGCTCATGTTTACTCCCGTTTCTTGAAAAAGCTTATGCGGTGCGCCAACGAAGTGGAAGAAATATTTGCGCGGCTGGTGGACGAAATAAGCACGTTGCTGCCGGGTTTCGGGCAGGTTTTGGCTTTAGACAGCAAAGCCATCGACAGCCTTGCCCGGGGTAGAAAGCGGGATGAGAAGCCGCCAAAGCCCGATGGGCGTCGCGATACCGATGCCGACTTTGGCAGGAAAACATACCGGGGGCGCGGGAAAGACGGTACTCTGTGGGAAAAAATAGTTTCGTGGTTTGGCTACAAACTGCATCTGCTGGTTGATGCGCTATATGAATTGCCGGTGGCCTTTGCCGTGACGAAGGCTTCGGCCAGCGACGTCAAGGAAGGGCACGCCTTGATCGACCGGTTGGCTAAAGAACGGCCGGCCT
>SESX01000322.1 GCA_004367365.1 Candidatus Acetocimmeria pyornia | reverse complement strand
TTGGAAGCGGTATTTCGCAAAGGTTGCACGCCCGGGGTGCTCCGGAACGAGACCGGTTATGCCGTAGCACCGAAGGGTCGGGGAATAGGAAAGGCGCGTGGAGGAGCACCCTAGGCGAGGCGGATGGTGGCATTTTCGTAGAAGTGTGGAACCATTGTCTTCGGACGAAGGGGGTAACGGAGTTGCTCACACCAAGGGCTTTAGGCGAGGAAAAAAAGATGACGCAGGTACGTTACAGGTGGGTTATCTTGTTGGTGGTTTTGATCCTATCGGCCTATGTCGTCCCCTATTACCTCATCGGGCACATCGCGAGGGTCTACGCATCTTTTCTGTACTGGACTGTATTTGCGCTCCTGGCCATGATAACCATAATCCGGATCTCAGCAGGATGGAGGGACTGAGATGGCTTCAGGGTACGTGTATCTTGCCATGGCTGTTTACGTGATCATTGGTTTTGGAATGGCATACCTGGCCAGGAAAGGCCTGTCTGCCGGGATGAGCGATTACTTTCTGGCCGGTAGAACCGTGGGCAGTGTCGTCTCGGCCCTCACCTACAGTGCGACCACCTACAGTGCCTTTATGATGGTTGGGTTGGCAGGATTTACCTATGCCGGAGGAGTAGGTGCCCTTGGATTTGAGCTGGTGTACCTTTCCGGCCTTTCCCTTGCCGTCTTCTTCGGTCCACGGTTCTGGCTGGTAGGAAAGAAATTCGGTTATATCTCCCCGGTAGAGTTGCTAGGGGACCGTTACGACAGTAAAGTTCTCGGCATTGTGGCTGCTGTTGCGTGCTGTATCTTCCTTATTCCGTACAGTGCGGTTCAGCTTATGGGGGTTGGCTATCTCATGGCAGGCCTTTCCGATGGGGCTATACCGTTTATGGTTGGGGTTTTTATCGCCACGGCCCTGGCTGTTACCTGGGCCTGGACTGCCGGGATGCGGTCGGTCGCCTTAACAGACTCCTTCCAGGCCCTGGTCATGTTCATCTCGGCGATAGTGGTGCTGCTGGTTGTAGTTTACAAGGGCCTGGGGGGGTTCAGTGGGCTATTTCATGCCCTGGAG
>SESX01000321.1 GCA_004367365.1 Candidatus Acetocimmeria pyornia | reverse complement strand
TTCAGAGAAGTATTTGGAGTCAATGATAAGGATATTCTCGATTTAGTCATCAGGGTTCTACCGGACTGGATCGATGTGCCGGCGCAGGCTACGTATGACGTAGTGCAGGAGTTACTGCCTTCACTGACCCCTGCTGAGGCCGAGACTGTACTGCAATGGATGCTGAAACGCCTTTCTGCCCGTATCCCGGATGATTGGGCGGACGGCCCGTGGCGAGAGGAACTTTGTCCTCCCAAAGAGGCTATGGAAACACTTGCCCGGTTCTTGTGGGGGCTCTTCGGCCATCCAGACAAGCGCCTGCGGTGGCGCGCAGCTCACGCTGTCCGCCGCATGGTGCGGCTTGGACGAAGTGAAGTGGTGGATGCTCTCGTGTCACATGTGAGTGACAAGAACTGTCCAGCGTTTCGGGACCAACAAAACTATTTCTTTTGGCTTTCTGCTCGGCTCTGGGTTTTCATTTTGCTGGATCGTCTTGCCAAAGAGGTTCCGGAAGTGGTGAAGTCCCATTATGAGCGGATTGCTCAGGAAGCCTTGAAACCCGAGGTGCCCCATGCTCTGATCCGTCACTTTGCTCAATCAGCGGCTCTTGCACTTCATGAGTGTTACCCGGAACTGAATGTTCACGGTGAGAGATCCCAACTGGAAGCTGTTAACAAAAGCCCATATCCCCAAGTCGAGCATACCAAGACTCAATCCCCGGGAGAGCGGCAAAAAGGCTCCAAAAACCTACGGTGTAAATTCGATGAAATGGATACGCTTCGCTATTGGTATGAACCTTTAGGTAAGGTTTTCGGGGAGGAAGCAATCGCCATCGCCCAGATCGCCGAAAAATGGATTTGCGATGAGTGGGGTGTGCCTATTGAGGACCGCTATGAATGTGACAGGATTAAAAAAAGATATGACTATAACCTGTGGTCCAACTATCAAGGCACTGAGCCTGTTGTTGAGACACGCCAGTCCTACGCAGAGTGGCATGCCATGTTCTGCGTAGCGGACCATTTACTTAGAAACCGCCCGGTTGTCCGTGATGAGTGGGAGTGCGACCCCTATGGGAACTGGCTGGCGAGGT
>SESX01000320.1 GCA_004367365.1 Candidatus Acetocimmeria pyornia | reverse complement strand
TCAACCTGATTATACTTTGTATTGCCTCTTCAAAGCAAAGAAGTTAGCTTCTTGCAAAGCAGGGTTAGCGAGGAATCCAGCCCCATAATTACTCCTGTTCCAGTATTTTGCTTTATTTGCCGTTTTCAAGCATTGTTGGGATAATAAGGGATTTTTTCCTTCCCCCCTGAGGTCCAAGCCCCACTGCCTCATCTGCCTTGTTCACTTGGTCCCCGTCCTCCAGGCACACGGCTGGAACCCGTCATTGAAAAGCTTCTTGAAACCGGTGGGTTTTGGTTCTATCGCCGGTGGCAAAGGCAGGCACCTCAAACACCGGTGGTGGTCTTCCGCTTTCCAGGTACTGTCGGTCTTCAAGCAGCCGGGGGCAGCAACAGATTTTTCAGTTAACAGGCAAAAGGAACACCCTCCTTTAGGGGCAAAGTGGGGATCACCTAACAAGCCCGGCCCAGGACGTCCCGGTAAACGGCAAGGGTCCTTTCCGCCGTCTCTATCCAGGAGAACCTGGCAGCTGTGGCCAGTCCCTGGCGACGGAGCCTCTTAGCCAGGCTCTGGTTGGATAACACGGCGGCTACGGCCTGGGCAGCTGCACCGGTCTCACCCGGGTTGACCCACATGGCAGCATCGCCCACCACCTCCCGGACAGCGGTGTTTCCAAAGACAACCACCGGTGTTCCGCAGGCCATCGCCTCCAGGGGGGGCAACCCGAAACCTTCGGCCAGGGAAAGGTAGAAGAAGAGCTCTGCCGACCGGTAAAGTAAGGCCAGAACCGGATCGGAGACCGGTCCCGCAAAGACCACCTCGCGGCCCTCCCTCAAGCCGAAGGGTTTCATTTGCTCTTTCCATGGGCGGCCTCCTCCCCCCACCACCACCAGCCGGTGCGGAAACCCCCATAATCTAATTAAATGAAAGACCTCATACACCCACTCCAGGTGCTTCCGCCCAAAGTGAGAACCGAAGGTTAAACAGAAGGGTAGACCTGGGGAGGAAGAGTCCGGTACACACCGGCCCTTAAAAGGATTTACTCGCCCGATTCCACCTGGTACGGCGGGCGTAAAACAGGGGTCGGGAGCCAATGGAACAA
>SESX01000319.1 GCA_004367365.1 Candidatus Acetocimmeria pyornia | reverse complement strand
TACTCCCTTTTCGATGATCTCCCGGTTCACTCCGGCGGCAAACCCTTTTTGTTTCCATTTCTTCTTGACGGATTTCACTTTTAAATCGAGAATACTCTTGCTGGGACGGACGAAGACAGTGGCAGTAATCAGTCCCGTTAGTTCATCTATGGCGTACAGCACCTTTTCCATCTTCTCAACAGGCTTAACATCCGTACAGAGGCCCCAGCCGTGACTTTCCACGGCCCTTATGTAGTCCTCGGGCCAGTTGTTTTCAGCCAGTATCTCTCGGACCTTTTTGCAATGCTCGTCAGGGTACATTTCATAATCAAGGTCATGGACCAACCCGATGACACCCCATTTTTCCACGTCCGGCTCACCAAGGAGTTTAGCGAAGTGAAGCATAACAGCTTCAACGGCCAGGGCATGGCGGATCAGGCTTTCGTTCTTGTTGTAGCGGGTTAATAAATCGTAAGCCTGTGTCCTGCTGGGAATGTTCTTGGTCATGAGAAAACCCACCTTTTCTTGAGTTATTCTTTTACTTATACTTAATACTAACCGTTTACCGGTAGATGTCAAGTTCAGGCTGAGTGAATCGGGGGATCAAGCTTGAGGACGGCTTTCGACGGGCGTGGTGGTGTTGCCTCCCTAATTCTGGGTGCCGGTGGGCCTGTGGTGGGAGGTGCCAGTCTAAACTTCTTCAGGCGAAGGGGGAACCGGAGGATCAAGGATGGCTGACCGGAGCTGACAGCACCACAAAATCAGTCGGCGTGATGAGTTATGGGGTGTTATGAGAGACCGCCCAGATAGCCGGTTCTTTCGTATTATGATATTATGGAATTGTAACCGCTACTTGACCCTCACACAAAACTGCTCCATGCTGTTGGCTGACCGGTTAGGGCAGATTACCAGCGGATTTTTTCGGGAAGGGCGGCCGTGAAGGGACTAAGACGCGTCGGTTTTTTTCTGGGCCCTCCCGGAAGCCCTAGTCTTTGGGCAGACCTTTTGATGCAAAGAACGATGCAATTTATGTTTACCGGTGGAACCAGCTTTTTTCCGTTAGTTGTGCAAATTAGTTAAAGAGAATTTCCCTGTAAATGCCGA
>SESX01000032.1 GCA_004367365.1 Candidatus Acetocimmeria pyornia | reverse complement strand
ACCACCACTCCCTCGTGCAGCCCCAGGATGTACTGGATGTCGTCGGCCCCGGCCAGCTCATCGATAAGGGCTACTTCGGTGGTTCCGGGCACACCGAACACATACCTGACACCACTACGGCGGAGAACCTGCAGAAAAGCCTCTGCTCCGGTCAAACCCCAGCACCTCCACTAGAAAGCTGCATCAATCCTTTGCTCCCCTGGAACCCTGCCTTTTGCCCCTCTTCCCCCCTTGAAATCATACCCAGGCTCCTGGCTATCCGGTCTGGCACCATCCTGGTCTACCACTGCCAGGGGCCTCCCTTCGGCAACCATTAAAATAGGCAAAGGTTCAGGGCTAATCCCGGTCGTCCAGGTCGATGGACAGGTATCCCATGGCCTGGGAACCATAATGGGCTTTTTCCATAACGTTCAAGGCAAGCTCTTTCACCCGGGGAAGAACCCTGCCTGCCGGACCGGAAACACTGATGGCCGCTACCACGTCACCCTTTTCGTTCTTGACGGGTGCCGCCACGCACGCCACCCCAACCTGGTTCTCCCCGTGGTCCACGGCATAGCCGGCTAACCGGATCTCGTCCAGGTGCTTCTTCAGTTCATCGCGGTCAGTGATTGTGTTGGCCGTAAAACGCGGCACCTTTGCCGGGAGTATTTCCTCCAGTCTTGCCGACGGCAGGAAGGCGAGGAGCACTTTACCGGCCGCGGTTGAATGGGGTGCAGTCTTCCACCCAACCCGGGTCGAGAGACTGAATGGACGCCTGCTTTCAACCTTGTCAAGGTAAATGATCTCGTCCCCTTCCAGAATCACCAGGTGGCCGGTTTCCCCGGTTTCTGCCACCAACTGGACCAGGTAGGGGCGGACCCTCTGGCGGATATCCAGGCCGTTGATAAAGGTGGCTCCCAGGTTAAAGCACTGGAGCCCAAGGCGAAACTTTCCCGTAGCCGGATCCTGGTCCAGGTAACGCCGGCTCTTCAGCGTCGCCACCAGGCGGTAGACACTGCTCCGGCCGAGACCTAGCCTCCTGGTGAGTTCAGAGATCCCCAGTTCCGGCTCCTCAACCGAAAACGCTTCCAGTACCCGTAGGGCATTGTTGACAGAGTGCAGAATGTACGCTTTCCTGGTGGGCATACCACACCCCCTCTCTTGGTTTCACTCTTTGCAACCCACAGTCATTATCCGAATATAACTATTACCATTCTTCCACATGGAAGCAGATTTTCCTGGCAAGAGTTGAAAAAAGCTTTGCCTTGGGACCCAGGTGCAGCACGAACCGGCGGTTAAAAAAAAAACCCTTCCCCGGCCCGGGCAACCGGGAGCCGGAGATGGGTCACACCAGGAACTGTGGGGTAGGTCTTACCGCCAGCAGTACCAAGACGAGGATTAACGCAAAATGAAAGGTACCCTACCTGATTTCGTCAGCCGTATCACCAGCCCCATCACTTCCGGCTTGATACCGGCCAAATCCTCATTTCCATGCCGACCGGCAAGAATCAGTGTAGGGTGCCGAAGCAGAACCTTCAGGTCGAGTCTATCTCACTTTCCAGGTGTTGCATGAGGATTTCCCTGGCCAGTGCAATATGGCGGGTCATGCGCCGGCGCGCCAAAGCTGGGTCCCTGGCCACAATTGCCTCCACGATAGCCTCGTGGTCTCGCTGGGTCCGTACCACAACCCCGGGTTCTTGAATCACCTCAATCTCCACCTGCCACATCAGGTCGCGGATGGTCTGGAAAACATCGGCCAGGACGTTGTTATGGGCGGCATCAGCCAGGGCGGAATGAAACTCAACTTCAGCCTCCATCAACTCTTCACCAGTACTTTCTTTGCTTCTTTTGATTGCTTCCCGCATCTTCGCCACGTCTTCCTCGGTAGCCCTCTCGGCCGCCAGACCGGCGATTGAAACTTCAAGAACACCCCTCGCCTCCACGAACTCCTCCAGGGTCCTCCGCCTGAGGATCAGCTTTGACCTGATGGGGTGGCTTAACAAGGCCTGGTCATCGCTCCCCACGAAGGTTCCCTGGCAGGTTCGCGTTACCAATCCAAGAGAAGCAAGGATCCCCAGCGCCTCCCGAACGGAGGTTCTTCCCACCTGGAGCCGTTCAGCCAGTTCGCGTTCCGAGGGTAGCCTGTCGCCGCGCTTGAGCTGACCTTCGACAATTAGTTTCTGGATTCGTTCCACAATGGCCTCAGAAACTTTGACGCGCTGAATTGGTTTCAGGTCCATCTATGATCCTCCCAGGACCCCGTCGATTAGGCCAAAATCTTCGTAGACACCGCTGTATCATAGATAGGTATATCATAGATATAAGTAACCTTCAGGGTTACAAGGTATCCTGAGACCACCGAGCGGCCGGGTATTCAGCTGACCTGCTGGACAGGTGCTGAGGTGGCACGCTGGTCTGTCCACCCTGAGCTGATAAAGGAATTCGCCAGCAAGTCCAAAAATCCTTCTTACTTCGGCAAAAACTCTGGCTGCCCAGACCGCTCCGAAGCGAGGCTCGTTGTGGGCAGGGTCTCACGATTGGGAATGGAAAAGGGTGTGAAGAAGAGAAAAAGAAGGTTTATCCCGGTACACAGACCACACGGGATGCTGACATAAACGGAAACCGGGGCCCGAAGGCCCCGGAACATTGAGGATGAACTAACCCTCTCACGGTCTCCTGCGACTCTTTTTTTCGATCAGTAGTCCATATCCGGGGGCATACCCGGGGTGTTGTTCTTGTCCTTCTTCTCCGGTATCTCGGCAACCAACGCCTCGGTAGTCAGCACCATGGAGGCAATGCTGGCAGCATTCTCCAGGGCAGTCCGCGTCACCTTCGCCGGGTCAACGATACCGGCTTTGGACAGGTCTTCGAAGGTATCGGTCAGGGCATTGTAACCCCAGCCCAGCTGGCCTTTCTTCTTGATTTCCTCGACGACCACCGATCCCTCACGACCGGCGTTGTTGGCAATCTGCCGCGCCGGCTCTTCCAGGGCCCGGCGCACGATGTCAACACCGACCGCTTCGTCCCCTTCAGCCTCAATCTTGTCCAGGACCGGGATGAGGTTGACCAGGGTCGTTCCCCCACCGGCGACAATCCCCTCTTCAACCGCAGCCCGGGTGGCCGCCAGGGCATCCTCGACCCGGTGTTTCTTCTCCTTTAACTCGGTCTCGGTAGCAGCACCGACCTTGATAACCGCGACACCACCAGCCAGTTTAGCCAGCCGCTCCTGGAGCTTCTCCCGGTCGTAGTCGGAGTCGGTTTCCTCGATCTGTTTCTTGATCTGGGCAACACGGGCTTCGATATTCTCGCGGTCACCCTTGCCTTCGACAATGGTAGTTTTCTCCTTCGAAATCCGCACCTTGTTTGCCTGGCCCAGCATATTCAGTTCCACGTTTTCCAACTTGACCCCGAGGTCCTCGGAGACAAAGGTTCCACCGGTCAGAATCGCAATATCCTCCATCATAGCCTTCCGGCGCTCACCGAATCCCGGTGCCTTCACAGCGGCAACACTCAAGGTTCCGCGGATCTTGTTTACAACCAGGGTTGCCAGGGCTTCGCCCTCGACATCTTCGGCGATAATCAAGAGCGGCTTGCCAGCCCGGGACACCTTCTCCAGGACAGGCAGGAGGTCGGTAACAGCCGAGATCTTCTTTTCATGGAGGAGGATATAAGGTTCCTCCAGGACAGCTTCCATGGCGTCGCTGTCAGTGACAAAATAGGGGGAAATGTAGCCCTTATCAAACTCCATACCTTCAACGATTTCTACCGATGTTTCCATGCCCTTAGACTCTTCGACGGTAATGACACCGTCTTTCCCCACCTTATCCATCGCTTCGGCGATCAACTCGCCGATCTTCGGGTCATTCCCGGCGATGGCTGCCACGTGGGCCACGTCTTCCTTCCCCTCGACCGGGGTGGAGGTCTTTTTGAGCTCCTCGACCACTGCACCCACGGCCTTCTCGATACCCCTCTTAATGAAAACCGGGTTGGCGCCGGCCGCCACGTTCTTGAGCCCTGCTACAACAATGGCCTGGGCCAGTACGGTCGCCGTGGTTGTTCCATCGCCGGCGACATCATTGGTCTGAGAAGCCACCTCTTTGCAGAGCTGCGCCCCCATGTTTTCATACGGGTCTTCCAGTTCGATCTCTTTGGCAACGGTCACTCCGTCTTTGGTGATGCTCGGAGCACCGAATTTCTTATCTAAGACAACGTTCCGTCCCCTGGGGCCTAGGGTTACCTTGACGGCCCGAGCCACGGTATTGACGCCACGTTCCAAAGCTTTACGCGCCTCGGCGTCAAAGGCAAGTTGTTTGGCCACGAAACTCTACCCCCTTTTCTTATGTATCTTGACTACTTAATGGCCAGAATGTCGTTCTCACGCAGGATCAGGTACTCTTCACCTTCAATCTTAACCTCGGTTCCGCCGTACTTGGCGAAAATCACCCTGTCCCCGACCTTTACTTCCGGGGCCAGCCTTTCACCATTATCCAGAACCTTACCGGGGCCAACGGCGATAACCTCTCCCTCCTGAGGCTTTTCCTTGGCCGTATCAGGGAGAACAATACCACCCTTGGTTTTTTCCTCCGCTTTTACCACCTTAACTACCACCCGGTCGGCAAGAGGTTTAATCATCCATACCCCTCCTTTCCCAGTTTTTGGCATGGTAATAGCGCCCTTTGTTAGCACTCACCTGTCTCGAGTGCTAACAATTCTAAGTATAACCATTTTGTCCGTGATGTCAAGTGCTAGACCTGGATTTTTTATGAGAAGAAGGTGTCCATTTTACTGCTAACTCAGGCCGATTTCCGGGCCTCACGGATCACGGTCCGGCACCTGGCACAAAGGGTCGGGTGTTCCTCATCCTCACCGACCTCCAGGGAGTAGGTCCAGCAGCGTTCACACTTTTCCCCTGATGCCTGTTTCACCTTAATCGCCAGGCCCTCCATCTCCTCTGAAACAAAGGCATCCGCCGGGGCTTCTTCTCCGGCCCCAAGAAGGTCTGCCCCGGAGACAATAAAGATCTCGGCCAGCTGTTCCCGGTACTGCGCCAGCAGGTCCTCCACTTCCTGGTTCGGGTAGACCTCCACCTCCGCCTCGAGGGAGTCACCGATGAGCTTGTCCGCCCGGGCCTGCTCCAGGGCCTTCGAAACTTCTTCCCTCACCTTAAGCAAAACCTCCCATCTTCCTTCCAGCTCCGGGTCTAGGTATTCTTCCTTGACCTGGGGCCAATCAGTAAGCTGGATGCTGACGGGAGCCCCCTCAGGCTTGGGTAGGTACTGCCAAATTTCCTCGGCAGTATGGGTTAACACCGGGGCGATGAGCTTCGCCAGGGTGGTGGCAACCTCGAGCAAAACCGTCTGGGCTGCCCGCCGCCCCGCTGAGCCGACCGCTGAGCAGTAGAGGCGGTCCTTGAGAACATTAAGGTAAAAGGCACTCATATCCACGGCACAGAAGTTGTGGATTGCGTGGTAAAGAAGGTGGTACTGGTACGAGCGGTAGGCACGGGTCACCTTTCGAACCAGCTTTTGAAGCTCGTTCAATGCCCAGCGGTCAATCTCGGGCAGGTCACCGTACTCAACCGTGTCTGCAGCCGGGTCAAAATCACCGAGATTGCCCAGTAGGAAACGAGCAGTATTGCGGATCTTGCGGTAAACCTCGGCCATCTGCTTCAGGATGTCTTGGGAAACCCGGATGTCACCACGGTAGTCGGAAGAAGCCACCCAGAGTCTCAGGATATCAGCCCCGTAACGGTCAACAACCTCCTGGGGGTAGATCACATTCCCAAGTGATTTAGACATCTTTCGCCCCTCGCCGTCCACCACAAAACCGTGGGTGAGGATGGAACGGTACGGGGCTGTTCCCCTGGTGGCGACGGCAGTGAGAAGGGAGGACTGGAACCACCCTCTGTGCTGGTCACTCCCTTCCAGGTACATGTCCGCCGGCCAGCTGAGGTCCTGGCGCGCTTCCAGCACCGCAGCATGGCTCGAGCCCGAATCGAACCAGACATCCATGATGTCGGTTTCTTTCCGGAAGGAGGCACCTCCACACTCGGGACATGCCGTCCCTGCCGGCAGGATCTCATCCGCTTCCTTGGTAAACCAGGCATTGGACCCTTCGCGTCCAAACAGGGTGGCCACCGCCTCGATGGTCTGGTCGTTGATGACTTCCTTTCCGCAGTCATTACAGTAGAAAACAGGAATCGGAACCCCCCAAACCCTCTGCCGGGAAATACACCAGTCACTCCGGTCCCTGACCATGTTCTGGATTCTTTCCCTGCCCCAGGGGGGAATGAATTCTACCTTCCCAATGGCCTCAAGGGCCTCTTTCCGGAAACCCTCAACAGAGGCAAACCATTGCTCAGTGGCCCGGTAAAGAAGGGGACTCTTGCACCGCCAGCAAGATGGGTACTGGTGGGTGATAAAGGAAACTTTCAGTAAAGCGCCCACCTCTTCCAGGGCCCTGGGAATGACCTTGTTCCCCTCCTCGTAGGTCAGCCCCGCAAAGGGCCCGGCCTCCTCGGTGAAGACCCCTTTACCGTCCAGCGGGTTTAGGACCGGGAGCCCATACTTCTGGCCCACCTCGTAGTCTTCGTGTCCGTGGCCTGGGGCTGTATGGACACAACCAGTACCGTCCTCAACGGTGACATGGTCAGCCAGGATCACCAGGGAGTCCCGGTCAAAAAGCGGGTGCCGGCAGACAATACCTTCAAGTTCCTTTCCGGCAAAACGACGCCGCACACCGTAATCCTCAATACCGATTTCCTCGAAAGCCTCTTCCACCAAGTCCTGGGCCAAAACCAATTTCCCTTTTTCAGTGTCTACCTCCACGTACCGGACCCCTGGGTGCAGGGCAATGGCCAGGTTAGCCGGTATTGTCCAGGGGGTCGTGGTCCAGATCACGAAAAAGGTATTCTCTTCCTCCAGGATCCCCTTACCGTCCCTTACCGGGAACGCGACGTAAATAGAAGGGGACCTCCGGTCCTGGTACTCGACTTCGGCTTCAGCCAGGGCTGTTTCACAATCGGCACACCAGTACACGGGTTTCAGTCCCTTGTAAATATACCCTCGTTTGGCCATCTCCCCAAAAATCCGGACCTGCTGGGCCTCAAAGTCCGGTGTGAGGGTCAGGTAGGGGTTTTCCCAATCACCCCTAACCCCAAGGCGCACAAACTGCTTTTTCTGGATTTCCACGTACTTGAGGGCATATTCCCTGCACCGGTTCCGGAGTTCTACCGCACCAATCTTCTTGCGGTCGATCCCCATTCGCTTGATGGCCATTAACTCGATGGGCAGGCCGTGGGTATCCCACCCGGGCACGTAGGGTGAATCATATCCGTCCATGGTGGCAAACTTGACCACGATATCCTTGAGGATCTTGTTCATGGCCGTACCAATGTGGATATCGCCGTTGGCGTAAGGAGGACCATCATGGAGGATGAAGGTAGGTGCCCCTTTCCGCCACTCACGCACCTTGAGGTAAATATCCAGGTCATCCCAAAACCTCTGAATTTCCGGTTCTCTCTTGGGAAGGTTGGCCCTCATCGGGAAATCTGTCTTGGGCAGGTTTAGGGTTTTACTGTAGTCCAACTTCATTTTCCCTCCAATTCTCACTTCCTTATCATGCCCGCAAACAAAGTAAGATATTAGAAAAAACATGAAAAACAAGAAAAGGTCACCACCGTGACCTCCGTGGTCAAATTCAAAGAAAGCACCCCTCGCAACCCTAATAAACTTCCCCCAAACCCATCAACCATCAACTACCCTGTTGATGGGTACCGCCCGGTCTTGGACCGCATCTTCAGGGGAATCTTCCTCAAGGAGTTCCAGGTGGGCTCGAATTACTGTTTTCATGCGGGTGCGAAAAAGCTTCATTTCAGTCTTGAGTTCATCAAATTCCTGCGTAAGCTTTTCCACCCGCTCCCTGCTTTCCGCCACGATCCTCTCTGCTTTGGCCCTGGCCTCCTGAAGAATCAGTTCAGCCTCACGGCGTGCACTCTCTTTCGTCTCTTCCGCTGTCTCCTGCGCCATCACCAGGGTGTTATTGAGGGTTTCCTCGATCCGCTTGTAGTTATCTACCTTCTCCTGCAGCTGTTGAAGCTCTTCTTGAAGACGGGCGTTCTCCTTAAGTAGGTTGTCAAAATCGCGTACGACCTCGTCTAGAAACTCGTCAACTTCATCCTCACTGTACCCACGAAAAACTTTGCGAAATTCCTTGTTGTGAATGTCCAACGGGGTCAACATACCTTTCACCTCCCCGGGGTAGATCGCACCAGGTTTACTTCTACAGCCGCCAAAAAGGTCCTCTCCTGCCTCGATCCTAGAGAAGGGAATAAATGAGACCTACCAGGAGCCGTTCCAGAATCTCAAGGAGAATAAGTGCCACAAGGGGAGACCAGTCGATCATTCCAGTGCGCGGGAGAAGATTACGAATGGGAGCCAGTACCGGCTCGGTGGCACGGTAAACAAAGGTCTGGATATCATAGTAAAACTTGCTCGGTCTTGCCGGCCTGACCCACGAAAGTACGGCCCGCACGAGGATTAGCCAGAAAAAAACTTGAACAAAAAGCCGGATGGTTCGTACCAGAATAATCGCCATCAACTCACCCCGTTTTTACCTTTTTAGATTCTCTTTGAGCCACAGGCTGGGGCCGTCCTTTTCCACCAGGCTGTTTCCTGGGCTGCTATGAATACCAACGTTATTGGGGACAAAGAGAAAGACTCCATGACCTATCTTTTGCATATCACCGTCCAAGGCATAAATGGCCCCACTCATAAAAAGAAGAATGCGCTGGGCCAGGTCCTTCTGCAAACTCTCCAGGTTAAGGATCACCGGTTTTTTACCCTTTAAGTGGTCACTGATGGTTTGAACCTCATCAAAGCTTTTCGGCCTGATTACCATTACCTTCCACTGGCCGTGGCCAGGAAGGCTAACCAGTGGGGGGCGTTTCTTGCCGACGAAAGGGGAAAACCGGGCCTGCCGACTTTCCTCAATGCCTTCTCCGGCATCCCCAGCCTTTACCGCAGCCCTATCTTCTTCCGTCTCTTCATATGTAACCCCGACGAAGCTCATGAGCTTCTCAAGCCAACCTTTCCCCACCCGTAAGTCCCTCCCGGTTTCGGTGTTGAGACTAAACCTTCGCCCCGAAAATAGCAGTCCCAATCCGCACCATGTTAGCCCCTTCCTGGACAGCTACAACATAATCGTTACTCATACCCATGGACAGGTACTTCATCTCAACCCCTTCCGGGGGATCCGCTTCTAACCGTCTAAACAACTGCCGAAGCCCTCTAAAATAGGGCCTCGTCTCTTCGGCGTCACTCGTGTAAGGAGCCATTGTCATCAGGCCAACTATTCTTAACCCCTGAAGTTGTGCCACGCGCCTGACAAACCCCGGGACCTCCTCGGGAGGCAGCCCAAACTTGCTCTTCTCACCGGAGACATTAACCTGGACCAGGGTCTCCAGCACCCGACCGGCACGCCGTGCCCGTTTATCAATTTCATAAGCAAGGGAAAGCCGGTCGAGAGAATGGATCATATCGCATATCTTTACGACATATTTTACCTTATTTGTTTGAAGATGTCCAATAAAGTGCCAACGAAGGCGGCAGGCATCCTCCCCAAGGGCATCAAACTTAGCCCGGGCTTCCTGGGCCCGGTTTTCACCAATATCGGTGACACCAGCCTCAATCGCTTCTTTAACCTGCGCAGGTTCCACCGTCTTGGTGACCGCAATCACTCGAATTTCACCCGGGTCCCTCCCCGACGCAGAGGCGGCTTCGGCCAGTCTTGCCCTTACCCTCTCAAGGTTTTCCCTCAAGGCCACCTTCACCCCTCCTTACCTGATCCTCATCCCTTCTGATACCAACCCCGGCGTGGTGATGACCTCGGTACCAGGATTTAAACCCTTGACTGCAACGTGGTTTCCAAAGGAACCTACCACCTCAACCGGCAAGAAAACCGCCCAGTTCTTTCTAACAATATAGACCCCGGTTTTTCCCTTCCTGGTCACCAAGGCCCCTTGGGGGAGCACGGTCCCTTCGTAACCGGTAACCACCATCTCGACCTTTACCGACCTACGCACCCGGAACAGGTCCGCAAACCTGGCAGTACGGAGCAAGACCAGGTCGCGGGACCCTGTCCAGCCCCTCTGAATCTTCCAGATCTGCGCCCCCAATTCCTCCCCCTCTTTCAGCCGCAGGGTCACCTCATGTCCCGTATCCACCCCGAGAAAAGAACCGGCCTGGACAGGCAGTGCCAGTAGAACCTCGTTGGGGTTGATGACCTTAAAAAGGGGTTCGCCAGCCTCCACTACTTCTCCCTCTTCAACATTGGGCCGGGGATCCGGGTTACGTGGGACCCTTTCAACTTCGGTAGCCGCCAACCCATCGACTCGAAGCCGGTCTTCCCACCCGTCAAAGAGGTAAGTAACGATCCCGGCCTCTTCGGTCGCAACCTGGGCGTAAAGCTTGTCCGAAGCAGCCGCAAGCCCTTGAAGTTTCCTGGCGAGGGCCGCCTCCTGGGCTGCCAGTTCTTGGTACCTTTCTCTGGCATCATCTACCTGCCCGTCTAGTCTCCGGGCTAGTTCCCGGGACCGCCTGATTTCCACTGGGTCGCCCGATTCAACGGCCTGCTTCAGGGCAAGGTTGGCTCCAGACAGTTCCCGGCGCAGGGATACCATTCTTCCTTCGAGGACTTTCTTTTCTTCCACGTAGTCTTGAAGGAGGGTCTCAAGCTCATCCCTGGTTTTCGCAAGCCTTTCTCCCAACCCGGTCTGGTCCCGATTGCTGATCTCTGCCACCACTGTACCCACCGGTACCCTCACCCCTTCCTCGACCAGGAAGTGAACGCGGCCGGAGATCGGGGCGTAAACCACCTTCTCTTCCCTCGCCACCACTGCCGTCCCACTCAGTTTCGCCTCCAGGCGACCGGGTTGGGCCAGCACCGTTTGGAGCCTGTATTGGGTCAGAGCCCCTTTTGCCCATCCCCAAACCACCCACACCAGCACTAACAACATCACACCCAGGAAAAGGCGTCTTCCAGCCTTTGAGCCTGGGGCGTAAGTCCTATCCTTCTTTTGTGCCTTGGAAAGTTCTAGCACCTTGCCGCGGCGCCGGTAATTGCGAAACCCCTTTGTCATCCCTTGGGCCCACTCCCAGCACTTACCTGATTCCGACCAGATGGGACCCGGTTCACAGGAGGGTCAGAACGGCCATCATCCGCCCGGTCTTCCCCCGTTCAGCCCGGTGGGAATAGAAGAGGTCGGTCCGGCACATGGTACAGAGCCCAGCGCTGATGACCTTCTCGGGAGCCAGGCCGGCCTCCAAGAGGGACTGGCGGTTGGCCTCCCACAGGTTAAATTTCCATTTCCCGGGGCCGCACCGGCGTAAAAGCCTTCCCGGGTTCGGAAACGAACCCTCAACCTCTCTTACCACCCTTTCATCTACTTCATAACAGCAAGGTCCAATGGACGGGCCGATGGCAGCCAGACAACCTGAGGGACTGGTACCAAAGGCTCTCTGCATGGCGGCGACCGTTTTTCGTGCAACGTGGAGAACGGTACCCCGCCAACCCCCGTGGGCCAAGCCAACAACCTCCCGACCTGGTTCCGGGTCAAGGATAAAAATTGGAACACAGTCAGCAAAATAGCCCACCAGGCAGATGCCCTTCTCCCGGGTGGTTAGCCCATCAGCTGCACCAACTGTGGCCGGCTGCCTGGCAGTGCCCCCCACGGCGTCGGACCGGGTTACGACGGCTACCCTGTCCCCGTGAACCTGGCGCCCGGCTACCCACTGTAACCCGTCCAACCCTAAGGCATGAGCTACCCTCTGCCTGTTGTAATCCACTACCTCAGGTGGATCTTTCGTGTTTCGACCGGTGTTCAACTCCTGGTAAACCCCATGACTCTTGCCGCCAATCCGGGTTGTGAAAGCCACCCGGGTCCCCATGAGCTCGAAGTAAGGGAGGGTATAATAGAGGACCCCATTTGCTTTTCGTGGTTCAAAACCAAAACCAGTCATGATCTCCCCCCAGAAGATGCTTCGACATTGTGAAAGAAAAACCTGTACTGACATTGGTAAAATGGTACTGTCTTCAGGCGGTACTGATACGGTACCGGGGTTCACTCGGCAAAGGTGCTCAGTTCTACCAAAATCACGTCAGTACCAATCTTTTTTATTTTTTCCCACGGAATTACGTAGTCATGGGTCCGCCCAAAAAGCCCCAGGAACCTTCTGCGGCCGGGAACGACAATGGCGGTTACCCTCCCTTCGTTGAGGTCAATCTCAATGTCCTCGACAAAACCCAGGCGACGCCCGTCCAAAATGTTAACCACATCCCTTTCCTTGAGTTCCGAGATCGTGAGCATCTTTCCCATCCCCCAGCCGTTGAAAAAATAAATTCAGGCAGTATATTATATTGTCGCCTCCATTAGCCATGTACGAAAAAGAAGATCCGACCCTCCCCCTCCTCCTGCCGGCCCCAAAAATAAAAGCCCCCCTAGGGCAGGTGGGGCAGGAAAGTAGATTCTTAGCAGCTAACGGGCTGGGGTCATTCCCTCTTCCCAGGCCTTTTCTGTTTCTTCAAGAATCCCCAGGCGGGGGACCTTGAAAGCCTGTAACCAGTCCAGGAAGGCAAATCTCAACTCAGGGGGTGTCTTTTCTCCTTGGCCTGGTTCCTCAAGAATGAGGTCAGTCCCGGGGCGTGCCCCTTCGTCCTCCGCTGGCAGGACCCGGCGCAGGTTGTCACCCCGCACTGGCAGCACACCACTCTTTTTTCCGGCAACCTGGTCCTCCCGGTGAAAGGTGGCCGTTCCCCCGCTGACGTCTAGGAAACAAATGGGCGGAAAAAGAACACACCACCAGTTGTCGCCTTTTCCGGCCCCAATGACCACCCTCAAAGCCTCGTACTCCCCGGCAGGGAGCACGAAAGTTCCATAGGATTTGGCCGGAAAAAGGAATCTGCCCAGAATAACCTTGGTGCTGTAGGGCCGGCCTGCCTCGGTTATCACCCCTTGTACTGCAGCGGCTATAGAATCTAAGTTTTCGTTGATCACGCGGCGGGCCTGGTCCCCGGACCTGGTGTTTTTAACCAGGGGGGTTATTTCCCGGAGCACCCGGTCTCTAACCCGGTACTTGAGGGCTTGGTCTTCTTCCGAGTCGCTGTTGGCAACAACGTGGAGCCTGATGAGGTTCTCTGTATTATAGGCTTTCTCGGTCCTGGTCCACACGACAAAAGCCCAGCTAGAACCAAAAATAATTACTAAGGCCAAAACCAAGAACCTGTGCCAAAGCTCTGCCTTGGTCACCCTTTTGGTCACCATCCATCACCCCGGTTTGAACGGAAGGGTCAGGCCTGAGGTATCAAGCCGATCCCACCAACGCGCTACATGTATTTTTTCATATGCCCCAGGGCTGCCTTTTCGAGACGGGACACCTGGGCCTGCGAAATACCGATCTCCTCGGCCACTTCCATTTGAGTCTTACCCTCGAAAAATCTGAGGGTTAGAATGAGCTTCTCGCGGTCGTTGAGCTTCCTCAAGGCCTCCCGGATGGAGATACCCTCGAGCCAGTTCACATCCTGGTTCTTATCATCACTGATCTGGTCCATAACATAAATCGGGTCTCCTCCGTCGTGGTAAATGGGTTCAAAAAGAGATACCGGTTCCTGGATGGCGTCCAAGGCATAAACAATTTCTTCCCGCGGCATTCTTAGTTCCTTAGCAATCTCGGTGATTGAGGGTTCCCGTGCATGCTTATTGACAAGGGTATCCCGTACCTGGAGGGCCTTGTAAGCAACATCACGAAGGGAACGGCTGACCCGAATGGGGTTATTGTCCCGGAGGTAACGCCTGATCTCCCCAATGATCATGGGGACCGCGTAAGTAGAGAACTTCACGTTCTGGCCCAGGTCGAAGTTGTCGATGGCCTTCATCAACCCGATACAACCTACCTGAAAAAGATCATCAACATATTCCCCGCGGTTATTGAACCTCTGGATCACACTCAAAACCAGCCGCAGGTTGCCCCGCACCAGTTCCTCCCGGGCCTTCCCATCGCCCTCGTGCATCCTCTTGAAAAGCGAACGCATCTCCTTGTTGGACAGGACCGGTAACTTGGAGGTATTTACTCCACAGATCTCGACCTTGTTCACCAGCAACTTGCACCCTCCTGGCCCTCTTGAAGACTTTGACTTGTGGGGATGTCCGCTTCGGGGCAAATTCCAAGGCTTCGTTAGCAACATTATTGGCCAGGAACCGGTTTTTTATACAGGTTATTGGTATATTTTGTCACAAAAAAATACCGGCCTTTCAGCCGGTCCGGCGCTTTCCCTTTTTTTCTTACCTTACTCTTTCCTGCTTTTTCACTCCATCCTTCTTATTTCACGGCGAAGCCGCTTGATGATCCGTTTCTCCAGCCTGGAAATATATGACTGCGAGATACCCAGGGAATCAGCCACCTCTTTCTGAGTTCGTTCCAGGCCATCCCTTAACCCAAAGCGCAGCTCCATGATCTTACGCTCCCGGCCGGAGAGCTTCTTCATCGCCTTCCGCAGCAGAAGTTTATCCACCTCTTCTTCGATGTTCTTGTAAATCGTGTCGCTTTCTGTCCCCAGGACATCAGAAAGCAAAAGTTCATTTCCATCCCAATCAACGTTGAGTGGCTCGTCAAAGGATATTTCCGACCTGGTGCGGCTGTTTCTCCGCAGGTACATCAGGATTTCGTTTTCGATGCACTTGCTGGCGTAGGTAGCCAATTTGATCCTTTTTCCCGGGTCAAAGGTATTGACAGCCTTGATGAGCCCGATGGTGCCAATAGATACCAGGTCTTCAATGCCGATCCCGGTGTTGTCGAACTTGCGTGCAATGTAGACCACCAAGCGAAGATTGTGTTCGATGAGCACGCTCTTGACCGCCTGGTCACCATCTTTCAACCTCGTGAGGAGAAACTCCTCTTCATCGTTGGATAGGGGTGGTGGCAGGGCCTCGCTGCTTCCAACATAAAAGACCGGGTAGACGGGGCGGAGCCCAAGCCATAGCAAGACCCTGGTAAGGGCAAGCCGTAAGAGCCACTGTGTTCTCGGCCAAAGTCCCAATCTGACCAACTCCCCCATGGAGTCACGTCCCAAGCCCGGGCTTCTGACAGCCGGTACCTCGCCACGCAGAAAGCTCTCCTACCGCACCCCCCTCAGGACCTGGGGAGGAAGAAGGGCCCGGTAAGAACCTTCCGGAGAAAGCCTCTGGTTGTAAATACCAACAACGACATTCTCCACCTGTACTTCCTGGTCTCCTTCGTAAACCAGGAGCCGGTCAGGCTTCACCCCGAGCAAAAGCCCCCCCGCGTTTCCCAGGGTGCTGTAGGGAAGCATCCGAAACCGCGTCGACCAGGGTGAACCGGACAGGATCCCCGCTAGTTGGGGAAGCGCCTCAGGAAGCGAAGAATCCAGGGCTTTCTTGAGTTCATCCGGCAGAACCCCCTCCAGGATCTCGAGCTCTACAATCATGACCGGTTCCTGGGAAACCGGATCCTTCAACTGGTTACCGGTATCAACCAGGGCATTTACCAAGACCCGTTTGCCGTCGAAAATGAGGACAGTGGGTAGATATCCGAGATCGCGGCGGAGTTTGGTCCTTACGAATTCCCAGGCACCCTTCCCAAACAAGAGGGTTAGTGCCAGGGCCAGAACCAGTGCCCCCCACCTGAGCCCCCCTAGGTAGAACACGTGCTGGAGATCAAGACCTGATCCCCGGGCCAAGTAGCTCACAGCCAGGTAGGTTCCGCCCAACAAGAAAGATATTCCGTAGAAGTAACCTGCCAGGCGGGCGAGGGTCCTCGGTGGTACCGGGGCAAAAACAACCTCCAGCATGAGCAGGGAAAAGATGATCTTTCCCGGAACCGTGAAGAGGAGTGCCAACCCGGGGAACAAGGAGGTTAAAGAGTAGAGAGAGCCCACAAAAGCCCCAGCCGCCAGCCGCCAGCCGGTGGTGGGCTGACCGGCAAACTTGGCCGTCGCCCAGAGAAGGAGGGTGTTCATAACCATGTTCACGGCAAACAAAAGGTCTACGTAAACAATCCGCACCAGGCAGCCCCCTGGGATGGAAAAAGGTTAGTCCTTCCTCAATCATTAATCATATTGCCAACTCAGGGTGTTTATGACAAGCACGGGCTCATGGATTTATTATACCTTCCAGCATCACCGAAATTTGTCATTTTCTGGAATATGGACTGGTGGTCACTGGTGCAGGAACAGGTAGGATGGCAGGAAGAGAAAAAGCACTGCGGGCATCATATCACGCGCATGAGACAAAAAGAAAACCACCCGGGTCCAACAGCTAGGCTCGGGCGGTTCGTGAACACCTGCAATTATTCGGGCCTACATCTGGAGCAATTCTACGAAAATGCCACTCCCCGCCTCGCCCGGGGTGCTCCTCTACTCGCCTTTCTTATTCTTCGCCCCTTCGGGGCTGCGGCATAACCGGTCTTGCTCCGGAGCACCCCGGGCGTGCAACCTTTGCGAAATACCGCTTCTAATTTTCATCTTTCGTGGTGCCGCCGCACCGCAAGGCGGCATGGAGCACTACTTTATAATCTTCTCTTCCTGAGAAAAGCCGGTATATCCAAGTCATCACTTGAAAAAGGCTTGATCTCGAGTTCATCCAGGCCAGGCCTCAGGTCGGCAGGTTTGCTCTCGAAGCCGGTAGCGATGACTGTGACACGGATTTCATCCTTCAGGTTGTCATCAATTACAGCCCCAAAGATGATGTTGGCATCCGGGTCGGCAGCTTCGGCGATAATCTCCGCAGCCTCGTTAACCTCAAAAAGCCCGAGATCAGACCCCCCGGTGATGTTGAGCAAAACACCTTTTGCTCCCTCGATGGAGGTTTCCAGAAGGGGGCTCGAAATCGCCGCCCTGGCCGCTTCCACGGCCCGGTTTTCGCCCGTGGCAGAGCCAATCCCCATTAAAGCCGAACCAGTTTCCTGCATAATGGTCTTGACATCGGCAAAATCCAAATTGATCAGGCCAGGAACGGCAATCAGGTCCGATATTCCCTGCACCCCCTGCCTGAGCACATCGTCAGCAATCCGGAAGGCTTCTAGAATAGAAGTTTTTTTCTCTACCACCTGAAGCAAACGGTCGTTGGGAATGGTGATCAAGGTATCCACCTGGGTGCGCAGGGCCGTGATCCCGTTTTCGGCCTGAACCATCCTTTTCTTCCCTTCAAAGGTGAAGGGCCGCGTTACCACCCCTACCGTCAAGGCCCGCGCCTCCCTGGCAATTTCAGCCACAACCGGACACGCCCCTGTCCCGGTCCCTCCACCCATTCCGGCAGTAATAAAGACCATATCGGCGCCTTTTACGGCTTCCAGGATCACGTCCCGGCTCTCTTCGGCAGCCTTTTGCCCGATTTGGGGGTCAGCCCCCGCCCCCAATCCCTTGGTCAGTTGTTCCCCGATCTGAATCTGGCGGTGGGCCTGGGAAAGGGAAAGGGCCTGGGCATCGGTGTTGATGGCAATGAATTCTACCCCTTTCAGGCCGGCGCTAACCATCCTGTTGACGGCATTGTTACCTCCCCCGCCAACCCCAATTACCTTAATGACCGCAAATTGTTCTGTATCCGTTCCCGGATCAGGCATACCGTGGATACCTCCTTACTTAAAGTCAACCTTAAACCCCTGAACGGATAGTTCTAAAGTCCCGCGGCGGAGGTCACTTCAAAACAGGTCACGGAACCAGTTCCTCACGTACTTTAGAATACTACCAACCATCCCGCTGATGGTTCCATCCTGCCCGGTTCTTCCGGACACGATGTCCCGAGCCGCATAGCGTAGAATTCCCAGGGAGGTGGCGAAAGACCCGCTTGAAGCCATATCACCCAGCCCACCGGCATCTGCAGGCGTGCCTACCCGTACCGGAAAGCCAAACTGACGGGAAGCCAGTTCGCCCAAACCCTTCAAGGCCGAAGAACCGCCCGTCAAAACCACACCTCCTGGGATCATCTTTTCGTAACCAGAAGCCTCAATCTCTCGCCCGACCATCTCCAGGATCTCTTGAACCCGTGGTTCGATGATGCCGGCGAGAATCTTTTGCGAAACCTCCCTGGATTCCTGGCCTCCCACGCTGCCCACCTTAAAAAAAAGGTCGTCCCGGGCTAGATCCGACAGGGCACAACCGTGTTCAAGCTTAATTTCCTCCGCCGTTGCCAGCGGAGTTCTCAGCCCGACAGCAATATCACTGGTGATAAATTCACCGCCCACAGGAATCACAGAGGCGTAACACAGGCTGCCTTCGTAAAAGGCGGCCACGTCAACGGTACCGCCACCAATATCGGCCACCACAACCCCGAGATCCCGCTCAGCTGGCAGGAGGACAGCTTCCCCGGAAGCCAAGGGGTTTAACACAACATCGTCTACCTCCAGGCCAGCCTTCTCTACGCTTCGCAGAAGGTTCTGCAGGGAAGTCATGGACCCGGTGATAATCTGGGCTTCCACTTCCAACCTGATTCCGACCATTCCTACCGGGTCACGAATCCCATCGTACCCATCAACGATAAACTCCCGCGGCAGGACATGGATTATCTCCCGGTCCGGCGGAACACCAATCACCCGCGCCGCCTCGAGGACCCGCGCAACATCCTCAGCGGTGATTTCCCGGTCCTCACGCGCAACGGCCACTACGCCGCGGTTGCTCAAGGAAGATATGTGCCCTCCAGTTACACCCATGTAAACAGACCTGATTTCGATGCCGGCCATACGTTGAGCCTTGTCGACGGCTTCGCGGATGGATTTCACGGTGCTGTCAATGTCAACAACTACACCCTTCCGAAGCCCTTTTGAGGGACTCGTCCCGATGCCGATGATATTTAACATCCCGTCAGGGTCAACCTTTCCAACCAATACCGCCACCTTCGTGGTGCCGATATCCAGGCCCACCACGATGTCCCCCCAGGCCACAACGTACACCCCCCTGCTCCGATCCCTGTCCAGTCAGCTGGTTCATCTTGTTTCCCTTGGCATCCTTGACGTTCTGTACCCTTCTG
>SESX01000318.1 GCA_004367365.1 Candidatus Acetocimmeria pyornia | reverse complement strand
CACAAATTCCCATGGTTGTGCATTGTTGGCCGTAGCCGCCAGGCGGCCGCAGTCTACGATGTCTTCCAGCACTTCTTTCGGAATCGGTCTTTCCTCAAAAGTCCTGATACTTCTCCGTTCCTTTAGGGCCTTGATGGCTTCCATTAAGAACCCCTCCATTTTCCAAAATGTTCTCTGAGAGTAAATTATACCCTGCATTAGAAAGCCCAGTCAAATAACCTTCTTTTCTTTTTTTCCACCAGTCTTAACCCAATGATGACTGTCCAAGGGATGTAGCGTGCCCTCAGAAAACTATCTCTGCCTTCACGCCAACCTCCACCTCATCCTTCCCTTTCCCTGACCAGCCCCTGCATCTGGAGGAGAGGTCCTGCCCAGAAAGCCAAACAAGAGAAGAGCTCAAACCCCAGGCTTCTTAATTTTTTGAAGGATTTCCCCTGCAAATGCCGAAGAACACGGTAAAGGAGCCCTGATCCCTATGTCCTTTCCCTATCCGGTGATGGTGGGTTAGAACGGGAGTACTCTCCTCCCGAAAGCATCTGGCGGACCGGGGGTTCTTCCAGGGATTACTCCCCTCCTTCCCAATATTTAACGGGATAACCTGTGGGATTTACCCGGATACTCATTACCAGTCTAGCTCGTCCCAAAGGGAGGTCTGTTGAAGCATGAAATACTTGTTTGCCCTGATTGCCAAATCTCTTTTTTACCTAGGTATCTTTTACCTCATTATCCCCCTGTTCAACGAAGTGCCTTTCCGCCACTTGGTCAGCCTTGCTTTAAACCTATCGATCATAACCTTCCTCACCGGTGAACTCTTCATGCTGCGCACCTTTGGGTCTGGCCCAACCGTTGGACTCGATTTCGGGTTCACTTTCCTGGGTTTGACTCTGGACCGGTTTTTCAACAGCACCTTTACCGTTTACGTTACCATGCCTGCGGCCTTCCTCTCTGCAGTTGCCGTCGCAGCCTTTGAAGCCGGTTACCACGTGGTTTTGCGGAAGCTTAAGGTTTTCTAACCGGACAAGGTTTCGTAGAATCTCTGTCGAAACCGAAATGTCCCCATCACCAGCGCCCGGGTTGCTCACCAGCTCCCCTTGACACGGGTCGGCCCCCGGACC
>SESX01000317.1 GCA_004367365.1 Candidatus Acetocimmeria pyornia | reverse complement strand
GCTGCAGTGGCACCAAGCTCCTCGCCCTGGACGTGGACGGTGACGGGGCAGAGGAGCTCCTCACTGTGGCCTTGGGGGTCCCGGCCCGCCTGTGCCTCTCTTCCTGGAGGTGAGGGAATGAGAAATGTGGGGTCAATTTTGATGCTTGTAGCTGTACTTAACTTTGTGGTGATTTCCGAAACAAATTGCATATATGATTGCGCTGTAGATAAGGAAACATTCGGCTTTTCTATCGACCTAAGTCTCATCATGAGTATCCTTAAAATTGTGGGGGTTTCTCTACCTGTGTCACCAGGTGCTGAACTTCTCATTCCCGGGGTGGAAGTCACAATATCCACCACCTTTTCTGGTGATAGCTGGGTTAGCTGCCCTTCTAATTGCTGTGATGGCAGGAGACTGGTGATGGATGTGTACTTGCGCTTAATATCGGAAAGCACAGTCCTCCCTACTATCCCACCACAGCCGGTGGAGTTTTCTTCATTAATTCCAGTTGTCAGGGACGTTTATGATGACAGCGAAACCGATGTCAACGAGGGCACTAAGTGCGCCATCGGGGTTAATGAGTGGGAATATACCCTAAGCGAAGTAGCGATCACTTTAACTTTCCTTGGGGGCTTAGTCGAGGTTCCGTTGGTAGAAACCAGAGGCCGAGGGAAAGTGGCATGTATTGTAAATTGGGGTTGTGGCTTTTTCTGGACTAAACCTGTGATCGTGTCCCTTCCTCCTGTAGTTAAAGTTCCTCTAGGTGAGACACGTGAGTTTCAGGTAGTGGTCAGAGTGGACCCTAGTTATCCGGTTTGGGCAGCTGCGGGTGTTCCTACGGGCCCCCTGCTCGACTTTGAAGTGGAGAGTTCACAAAACCCTAATATCCTGATCACGGTTACCGACGACGTAGAAACCGAGGGTGGACAGGTGATAAAAGGAGGCAAAGTCACAATAAGTGCAATTGGTGCGGAAGCGATAAAGGTTTCAAAAGAGGAAATAGTTGTTTCTGTCTGTGACCCAATTGGCAGGTGTGACCAGCGTGCCATCGAAGTGTATTACGTCTCCAATCAACCTCCGCAGGCGATCTCCGGTTCGATGTTGATCCGGCCCGATGAGGGCTGTCATGCGGGGGTCATCTACCGGGCCTCG
>SESX01000316.1 GCA_004367365.1 Candidatus Acetocimmeria pyornia | reverse complement strand
CACCAAATCCTCGTAGTCTTTTGTTTCCAACCCGAGGTGGTGCAAGGTACCCATTAGAGATGAAAGCTTGGACTGCAGTTCCTGTTTCTTCCTTTCCAGGGCCTGTTGCCTTCTGGTCCACTGCTGGTACCTTTGTTTCAGACTCCGTACCTGCTGAACAAAACCAGGTAGAAATTCCACCTCGATGGCAACCGGGATATTGCAGTCCTTTTTAAGTAGAACCAGTTTTTGTTTGACTTTTTCCAGTTGGTCTTTCAGCTTCCTTACGCGCTTCAACAGGGTTTCCTTCTTGCCCTGCAATTCCTCAAATTCACTGCAAAGGGCAGCATAGCGTTGTTGATGTTCTTGCACGCCATTACTTGCCCAGAGGAAGTAAACCAAAACGCCGACTCCCCCAACGGCACCGATTGTCACAGCCACGCTGACAGGGAACATGAGCGCCGTCAGAAGGACTAGGACCATGTCTGCAGCCACTGCCCACCAAATTCTTCTCATAAAGCCCGTCTCGGCAGGACCTATCTCGTCCCTTTCTTGCCCTTTTTTCTCAAGTACTGCTTTTACATCAGCCAAGTCTTCTTCTTTCTGATGCAGTTCATTGATTATGTACGTGTAATCCTGAACCTCTCGCTGCAGTTGCTGCTCATTTACCTTGTCGACCTTAAGGGTTTCCAAAACTGAGACATCGTCTGCCCAATCCTCGTAAAGCCCACCGGTCTCGGAGATAAGGTTTTGCATCTCCTCATGTAGTTCGTTCCCAGTGCCGCGGACAGTCTTGACCTGTTCTCTCAAGCCGGCCACGTCAATTCTGTAAGAATCCAGGGTTTCCTCAGCCTCTAAAAGCTTACCAGGCAGGGCGCCGGTGGGTGAGTTTCCGGTTTGGGCAACAAAGTTATCCACGGCCGCCTGGAATTTTTCCAATGCTTTGTCATAATCTTCCTTGACCCTTTCAGCCTCGTGTAACCACCCGTCACGGTAGGTGGCAAGAAGCTTCTGGTTCTGTGGCTGCTCCAGGTCAGCCTTAAGGGTTTTGAACTCCTTGAACCTTTCATGATGCTCACCTAAAAGCTCAAGGCAAAGGAGTTCTTCTTCCGCTTCGGCAAGATCCTGCTTGTATTTCGGGATGATTACTGACTCTAATTTGCCCAACTCTCTTTTCTTGTTG
>SESX01000315.1 GCA_004367365.1 Candidatus Acetocimmeria pyornia | reverse complement strand
AAACGGCGGGCGTACATCGACACAGAGACCGGCCAGACCGTCTATCTCCTGGATGAAGTATTGGGCCTGGCAGCACGTCGGAGAGTTGCACCGGGGCTGGCTGCGGTATTGGCGGAATTGGCGGTTTTGAGTCCCTCTTATCGTGAGGCCCGCAACGCTACCGCCGAACTCTTCGGTGAGCGGCTCGTCAGCCACGAGACCATCCGCCAGATATTACGGAGTGCAGGGAAACAGTTACAGGCGCAGCAGAAAACGCGGCAACACAATCCGGCGGGAAAGCGGAAAGTAAAGGTGTTGTTCCTGGAAGTGGACGGTTTTTGGGTTTCCCTTCAGCGTGAGAAAAAGCGTCGGTTGGAAGTGCGTGTCTTGGTTGCCCACGAAGGCTGGCGGTCGCGGCACCCAAGGAGCCGTGAATTTGAATTAATAAACCCATTACACTTCACTTGGGTGGGAGACCCCGGGGAGTTCTGGGAGCCAAGCGCCTTCTTGGAAGCACACTACGATTTGGAACACACCGTGATCGTGATCAACGGCGACAGAGCTTTTTGGATTCGGCAAGGGGTGGAGTGGTTTCCGCAAGCCCTCTACCAGGTGGACCGTTTTCACCTGATCCGGGATCTAAAGCAGCTCTTGCGTAACCAGCCGGAACAGCTGAAAGCTGCCAGGGAAGCCGTCCGGAAAAGCGAAGCAACCACCCTGTTGGCCGTCTTAGCTACCGCCGCGCAAGGAGAAAAGGACCGTAAGCTGCGCGATGGTCTAAAGGCCCTGCTGGCAGACCTGGCCGAGATTCCGGAGTCCACCCGGGACTATCGGGTAAGATTGAAAGAAATGGGCTTGGATACCGATGGGTATCGCGGGCTGGGCGCCGGAGAATCTCAGATAGACCGCTACAGCAATCGGGTGAAAAAGCGCGGACAAAGTTGGTCTTTGGAGGGACTGAGCTGTATGCTGTCCAGCTTAAACGCCCGTTTTGCGGGTTACTTGAAAGAGGCGGCCCAGGCCATTGAAAGCCGCTTGGACTTACTGTCCGACATTCGTTTCAAAACCAGCGCAGCACAGGTGCTAAAAACTCTATCTGCTAAGACTGAACCAGCATTCCAGGTACATTTACCGATCTTGGATCACGGGAGAACGACGTCCAGAGGATGTTCGATTATGCTTCGCAAGCTATC
>SESX01000314.1 GCA_004367365.1 Candidatus Acetocimmeria pyornia | reverse complement strand
TTTGTATGCCCGGAAACCATTGAGTTTTCGGGATTTTTCAAGGTTCAGGTCTCAAACTTGGGTTTGAAATACGCCTTGGTCCACAACTTGATTTTGGACAAAGGCCTTTCCAAAGGTGAAAATCACCTGAGCCCGCCGCCATTCTTTAAGGTACATAAGTTATGCCGCCCCAAAAACTCGGCGGCAGCACGAGACGAATATGAAATCTCAAAGCTGCTCTCAAGCGCATCTTAACTAAATTCACTGCTCAATAAGCAAACTGAAACAAATAGTGAAAATCTACCCCGTTTCTACAGATGCAAATTACTCTAGGTAATCTTTCAATTTCTTGCTCCGGCTGGGGTGCCTTAGTTTGCGTAATGCCTTTGCTTCAATCTGCCGGATCCTTTCTCTGGTAACTCCGAAAACCTTGCCAACCTCTTCAAGGGTTCTGGCCCGGCCGTCATCCAGGCCAAAACGCAGGCGCAGAACCTTCTGCTCGCGGTCGGTAAGTGTTTCCAGGACGTCCTTTAACTGCTCCTTCAGGAGAAGGAAAGAGGCGGCATCGGCTGGAGCCACCGCGTCCTCATCTTCAATAAAGTCGCCCAGGTGGCTGTCTTCCTCCTCGCCGATGGGGGTTTCCAAAGAGACCGGTTCCTGAGCGATCTTCATAATCTCTCTGACACGGTCCTCGTCGATTCCCATCTCCTCGGCTATTTCCTCGGGCAGTGGTTCACGGCCCAACTCCTGGAGAAGCTGGCGGGAGACACGAATCAACTTGTTAATGGTCTCTACCATGTGAACTGGGATTCGAATCGTCCTGGCCTGGTCGGCAATCGCCCGGGTAATCGCCTGCCGGATCCACCAGGTAGCATAAGTGCTGAACTTGTATCCTTTTCGGTAATCAAATTTCTCTACTGCCTTAATAAGGCCCAGGTTTCCTTCCTGGATCAGGTCCAGAAAAAGCATGCCCCGCCCCACGTACCGCTTGGCAACACTTACCACCAACCGCAGGTTGGCTTCGGCTAGGCGACGTTTAGCCTCCTGGTCTCCTTTTTCAATCCTTTTGGCCAGTTCAACCTCTTCTTCTGCCGTCAAAAGCGGAACCTTGCCGATCTCCTTCAGGTACATTCGAACCGGGTCATCAATGGCAACACCCTCGGGAACACTGAGGTCAACCTCGTTTTCCTCAGGCGCG
>SESX01000313.1 GCA_004367365.1 Candidatus Acetocimmeria pyornia | reverse complement strand
AACATAAGCCCGCGCAGAGTCTGGGGAAAACTCCACGTGGCTGGGACCCTTCCAGTTGTGGGTGATGGTTCTCACTACCTCGTGGGTCGAGGTATCGATGACAGTAACGTGGTCGTTTTCAAAACCGCCTCCAACGTAAAGGTACTTCCCGTCCGGACTGAGATCTATCCCGTGGATCCGTTTCCCGACCGTGATGGTCTTAACAATCTTCCAGGACTCAGCGTCGATTACCACTACGCTCCCTTGATCAAGGTCCCCACTGTAAATATAACCCTTGCGTGGATTAATCGTCAGCCCGTGGGAAGCCTGCTCCCCCACCTTGATGGTATCGATGACTTTCTGCTGCCGGATGTCGATAACCGATACCGTTCCGTCTCCGGCATTGGGCACAAAGGCATAGTAGTTCTTCTCACCAACACCGATGCCGCTGAAAAAGACAAACAACACCGCTCCCACGATCAAAACCCCGACCATCAAGGCCCAGTAACTGCCTTTTCCCCTTGCCACTTCTCTCGCCTCCAGATTTTATTCCACTTCCAGACGTTGTAGATTTATCACTCTAATGGTAGGTCCCACCGCAAGACCCGTTCCGCTACTCCAGCCAGGTTCTTGAACACCAGTTCAACGGTTGTCGTCCTTTCATCGATTACTTGCTCTTCGTTTGGCCCCACCTTGGGGAACTTCAAGATCCCGGCCGGGTGATGACTGTCCCGGCTGGTATACTCCCAACTGGTGGGCGCGTATTCCCGGGTACCAACGCGCAGGCGTACGTTTGCCATCATGTCATAGGTAAGGAGGTCCCCTGAATGGGTGGTCATGAAAACAGCAAACACGTGGTTGTCCTCCACCCCATACTGGGGCCCAATGTTTGTATTGCCGCTGGCTTCGAGGTACCCGGGCGTCACCCAGAGAACATTGACCCAAACCCCTCCCTGGCCCTGGTCTACCCTGGCGTAAATCTCTTCAAGATTCCGTTCTTCCGCACCCGATGCCTGGCCTGGTGGGTCTTCGTCGCCTACCGTTCCGGGTTTCGTCCCTGAATCTCGGGCCGGTTCACCCCCTGGAGTTGGTCCACTTTCGCTGTTTTCCGCGTTCTGGACCACGTCCTGGGGAGCGTCTGCCCGCCCGCATCCTGTCACAATCACCGCCAACACCAGAATAAGCAAGATTAACCATACACCT
>SESX01000312.1 GCA_004367365.1 Candidatus Acetocimmeria pyornia | reverse complement strand
AGCACGAAGGTAAACACCAGCTGCCAGATGGTGTCCGTCCGTAACTCGGCTTCCAGAGACCGCATGGGGATCCAGATGCTAATGGCTCCCACCAGCTCCCCGGGCTCGAACTCCCTGGCCAGTACCTCTCCCTCACCGCGGGCACCTCCGCCGTGACAGTCAAGGCAGGACTCCTGCATGCGGATGGGGATGCCGTACCTGAAGACCCTCTGGCCTCCTTGGTTCACAGTCCCCCAGAACTCAGCTAGACCCGGGTCGTTGCGGAACTTCTCCAGCATGGTTAGCTCGAAGTCATCGGGACAGTTAGTGGGACAAGACCTGCTCACCCACACTTCCTTGATGTGCCAGGAACTACCCCCACCAAACAGTTCATCTATCCCCGGTTGAACCAAAGCCGGATCCAGGTGGGGATGCTCCAAGACAACCAGGCCCGAGCCCCGTTTTTCGGCCATGAAGGTGCGTACGGCTAGAAACTGCCGGGTTATTAAACGGGCTTTGTCGATCATCTCCAGCTCAGCCCTGGCCTTATGACTGTACACATTCCAAAAGAAGCTCAACGTCATTACCACTAGGATTACTGAGCTGACGGCGATGAGCATTACCGTAGACAGACGGTCTAATATGAGCCAGGGTCGACCTTTCCCCTGCCCGGGCACAGTACAGTCCCCCATCACTACGAGCTCTTTTTTCTATTTACGTTCGTGAAATAAAGCTCCCTTACCTTCGACATAAACCTTACCTTTTTATTGCATAAAAAACCCCCGACCTGAGGCCGGGGTTGAAACCCTTCGCATTCAACAAGATGAGCCGGTGAGTCGAGCCGAGACCTGCTCACCCTAAATCGTATAATCACCCCACCACCTAGTCCACGTGAGGATCTACAGCCTACGGAGACTTGGGTTATCCGTACGACCGGGGATCCTGCCCCGCTTCGCCACCGGGCGCCCGTCTATCTCCTTAAGGTCCATGGTCATATCAATGGGTTTGGCACCGGAAATATAACTCCCTACCCCGAAGGCGTCTCCCCCGGCCTCGGCCAGTTCACGGATCCTGTCGGGCGTCAGGCCGCCCGAGATAAATATCCGTACCCGGTGAAAGCCCGCCTGGTCCAGGCGCGCCCGCACCTCCCGGACCAATCCCGGTGTGACCCCACCGCGCTCGGCCGGAGTGTCCAGCCGTACTGCTTGCAGCTGCTCACCGAGGGCCC
>SESX01000311.1 GCA_004367365.1 Candidatus Acetocimmeria pyornia | reverse complement strand
CTTTCTACCTGCTCCCCTCTGACCGTTGGGGACGGGTTGGTCAGCCAGATACCTGCCCTCTTGATCTCAACGGCCACCGGGATCATCGTTACCAGGGCGGCTTCCAAGGAGAACCTTGGAGCCGACCTGGTGGCACAGCTAAGCTCACAGCCTCGAGCCCTCTTCATTGCCGCGGGTGTGCTCCTCTTTTTTGCGGTTGTTCCCGGCCTACCCCGGGTGCCCTTTTTGGTCCTGGCCCTGGTCACTGGTATCCTGGCCTGGACCCTGGGCCGGAGCATGGTCCGGGAAAAAGGAGGACAGAAGACCCTGGAGGAAGAAAGGGAGGCCGGTCGACGTCCAGAGGACGTGGTTTCCCTGATCGGGGTCGACCCGCTGGAAATCGAGCTCGGTTATGGTCTCCTTTCCCTGGCTGATCCCGGAGAGGAGGGTAACATTCTGGACCGGGTGGTCTCCATCCGGCGCCGCATGGCTACCGAACTTGGCCTTCTGGTCCCGCCCATTCGCATCAGGGATAACCTTTCCCTGCCGGCTTCTACCTATATCATTAAATTGTGGGGTACTGAAATCGCCAGGGGAGAGCTGTTTCTGGACAAGTACCTGGCGATGAACCCCGGTACCGCCCAGGAGGAGATTGAAGGGCTGGAAACCAAAGAACCTGCATTCGGGCTTCCTGCCCTCTGGATCACTGAGAAGGAGAGGGAAAAAGCCGAGCTGGCCGGCTATACGGTGGTCGACTCGGGTTCAGTGTTAGCCACCCACCTTTCTGAAATTATCAAGACCCACGGCCACGAGCTCCTGGGGCGGCAGGAAACCAAGACCCTTCTCGATGCCGTAAGGGAGGATTATCCGGCCCTGGTGGATGAACTCCTTCCAGACGGGATGAGCCTTGGTCAGATCCAGAAGGTGCTGAGAAACCTTCTCCGGGAGGGGATTCCCATTAGGGAACTGGTTACCATCTTGGAGGTTCTGGCTGATTACGCCGGTACAGAGCACGACATCGACTTAATTACAGAACAGGTCCGGCAGGCTCTGCGGCGCACCATCACCTCCCACTTCGAGTTGGACCGGGGAGCAGTTCCGGTGGTAACCGTAGACCCGGAACTGGAACAGAGGATCCTTGATTCGGTGGAGCGGACTCCCCAGGGGGCCCACCTGGCCCTGGCGCCTGATGAGGTTGATCGGATCGTGTAAAAGACTGCCTCCCTCTTGGAGAAGG
>SESX01000310.1 GCA_004367365.1 Candidatus Acetocimmeria pyornia | reverse complement strand
TATAACATACAGGCTTAACGGTGTCAATAACGACCGGCCGCCGGGTGTGATCCGTCTGTGATATTGTCAGGGTAAAATCCGTCAGTGAAAATGTCAGTATGAAGGAGATGGTTACCCTGTCGCAGACGGAACTGAAGCGGATGCTGGTTTTACAGCGGGTTCTGGAAGGTCAGATCTCAGCCTTTGAAGCTGCCCTGGTATTAGGCTTAAGTGAACGTCAGGTATACAGGCTAAAGGCCAAATTCCAGTCGCAGGGGCCTGCCGCCCTGGTCCATGGGAACCGGGGCCGCAAGCCGGTTCACGCTGTTTCCGAGAAGACCCGGCAGCAGGTCATCCAACTCGCCCAAACCATTTACAGGGGGTGCAATTATACTTTTCTTAGCGAGTTGCTCTGCGAACGGGAAGGAATTACCTTGAGTCCTTCTTCGGTGGGTCGCATCCTGAAAAGTGCCGGCATTCCGAGCCCGCGGAAGCACCGTCCGCCTAAACTACACCGCCGTCGTCAGCGGAAACCCCAGTTTGGGATGCTGGTCTTGATCGATGGCAGCCATCATGATTGGCTCGAGGGAAGGGGGCCAAAACTGGTTTTGCTTTTGGCGATGGACGACGCCACCAGTATGATTTTAGCCGCCCTTTTCCGTCTAACGGAAGATTTCGAAGGTTACCGGCGTCTTCTTTTCGACCTGGTTACCCGTTACGGTATTCCTCTGGCCATTTACTCTGACCGGCACACCCTTTTCTTCCCCCCGGAAAAGGAAGTATCCCTTGAGCAGCAGTTGCTGGGAGAGGTTCGACCGCTGACCCAAATCGGCCGTATTTTAAATGAGTTGGGGATTACCCATATCCCCGCCCGCTCACCCCAGGCAAAGGGGCGTGTTGAAAGGGCTTTTGGAACTCTTCAAGAACGCCTGACCGTTGAGCTTCGCCTGGCCGGAGCATGTTCCCTTGAAGAGGCCAACGAGGTCCTTGGCCGTTTTATTGAACGTTACAACCAGCGATTTGCGGTACCCCCGGAAAGCTCTGCGTCTGCCTTTCGCCCCGTTCCTACCCATTTGCGTTTGGAGCACGTTTTTTGCTGGAAGGAGCGCCGGGTTTTGAACCCCGGCTATACCATTCAGTACCAGAAACAGACCTACAAGGTGGTAAATACCAAAGGTGTTCCAGTCATTCCTTTGCGCACGGTGGTAGAAGTGCACAGGCTCGCTGACGGCAGTCTCTTT
>SESX01000309.1 GCA_004367365.1 Candidatus Acetocimmeria pyornia | reverse complement strand
TTATCAAGGTTTTAGCCGATTCTAACCCGCGACTTTTTCAGGGGACACTAGGTAGGCTGCAAACACTGGTACGAGGGGGCGAGTTACGGCCTTATGAGCGTTTCAATCCCTCATAGGTAGGCTGCAAACTGTTTACAGCCTGGGCCAGCTGGTGGAATGGGGAGGTTTCAATCCCTCATAGGTAGGCTGCAAACGATGAGGAACGGAAACTGCTCGAACAGTTTGCCCTGTTTCAATCCCTCATAGGTAGGCTGCAAACGCGCCGGCGGAGAGCCCGGCAGAGGAGGCGAATCAGGGTTTCAATCCCTCATAGGTAGGCTGCAAACCTCTGCCGTAAAGCTCCAACCGGCAGGGCCCACAACCGTTTCAATCCCTCATAGGTAGGCTGCAAACCCGGTACCTGGGTCTTGAAGAGGACGTGGTTACCCGTTTCAATCCCTCATAGGTAGGCTGCAAACGAAGTTTACACGTATAAACCCTAACCTCTGGCAGTCGTTTCAATCCCTCATAGGTAGGCTGCAAACATGGTAGAGGGGGACAAGGAGGAACAGGCAGCAATGGTTTCAATCCCTCATAGGTAGGCTGCAAACCCAATATAGTCTTGAATGCTCAGGTCCAGGATATTCGTTTCAATCCCTCATAGGTAGGCTGCAAACGTAGAGACGCAGGATCTTGCTACAGAGATCCATCAGTTTCAATCCCTCATAGGTAGGCTGCAAACTCTGGATGAAGGGGATAATAAGGGAAGGTACCTGAGTTTCAATCCCTCATAGGTAGGCTGCAAACGAACAGAGAGAAAACTCTTCTGCGCCAGGATTTTTGTTTCAATCCCTCATAGGTAGGCTGCAAACGATCATCAGCTATGTATTTATCTTGATAAGTTGCAGAAGTTTCAATCCCTCATAGGTAGGCTGCAAACGAACCATGCTGCCGGTACGGGCTGTTGCTGAGGCACTGTTTCAATCCCTCATAGGTAGGCTGCAAACCAGCGCATAGAGACGGTCGTCTTTAGCTGCCTCCAGGTTTCAATCCCTCATAGGTAGGCTGCAAACTACTAAACTCGATTTGGCAATGGTGCTCCGAAAGTCGTTTCAATCCCTCATAGGTAGGCTGCAAACTTATATTCAATTTTTAAATTACTACCAAACATTTCCTGTTTCAATCCTTCATAGGTAGGCTGCAAACAATGAAGAACTTGGAATTTGACGTCAACAGGGACCTTGTTTCAATCCTTCATAGGTAGGCTGCAAACCATCCTTCTCCTTCTTGCCTTGTAACTCCTCAACCTGTTTCAATC
>SESX01000031.1 GCA_004367365.1 Candidatus Acetocimmeria pyornia | reverse complement strand
AGGTCTCTCTTTTTATCTCTTTATCCCTAATTCCTCCTACCGCCTACTAAAACTTTACACTAACTTATAGTCAACAGCAAGTGCCCTGTAGGTACGCGTCAAGAAAAAGTAACCCTTTTGGCATCCCCTTCGGGGTTACCTTAGAGGATGCCCTACTGGGATACGCGCTTGTCTTAGGGAGGTGTTTGAGCGCGATCTCCCACACCCCGGCTATGTCTTGGTACCGGCCCATGCCGGGAAACTCGACCCGGCCTGTCCGACGGAAATGGTTGACCTCTGGCTAGGATGGATGTCATTGAAATGTTAGCAAACGTTGATTTCTACGCAACTAATTTCGGTTATAATATTTAGTACGGCGGGCCCGGCAGGTGGCGCTGCCGGGTATGCGTGGCAGTTTTCGCAGGGACATGAGCCCGGGGAAATCCCCGGGCTCATGTCTGTTTTCTAGGCAGTTTTGGGCGGGGGTGATAGAAAAAGCAGCCCAACCAAATACTAAAGCCGAACCCCTGCCGCCAGCCCTCTTCTCTTTGGTGGAGGTGGCCGAAGGGCTGCGGACGGGCCAAGGCTCAGACCAAGAGGAAAGGCCGGTCCTTACCATGTCTCCAGGGAGCCGTGATTCCATGCACCTACGTGAAGGTGACACGGTGGCCGTTGTCGGAGGAGGAATTGCTGCTCTGGCCTTTTGCCGGCACTTTCTATCCCTTGCCTCCACTTACGGCCCCAGGGTCCGGGTCTGCCTCATCGGAAAGCCGGGATGCAACCGGTGCGGTGGCCTGTTAACCAGGTCGGCCGCTGAATTGATCGAGGCCACCTTTGGCGTCGGGCTGGGTCGAGACCTGGTCCGCTCTGAAATAACCGAGTGTATCTACGTCACCAGCAGTGGAGGAGTCGGGATTTCCCTCAAGGAACCTGTCTACACTGTCTTGCGTAACGACAAGTTCGGCGTCCCTGGACTGGATAGCTACCTGCGCACCTTGATCGTGAACGGGATACCCGGTGCCTCGTGTCTGTTCCAGCTGGTCTGGCCTGCAGAGGCAACCGGGGTCTGGAGGTGTTCATCTGGTTTTACGGTGCAGTACCGTCCCGAGCCATGGGAGACCACCCCAGCCGGGCCACCGCTGACCGTCAAGGCCCAGGTCCTGGTGGTCGCAACCGGCTTGGAAAGCCTCTCTTCGGCCTTTATCAAGCAGTTTTCCTCCCTGACGGGGTACCGTCCCCCTGGACTCATGAAGGCCAGTGTATGCGAGATGTTGATGCCGAGCACCAGTGCCTCCAGTGTCGACGCAAGGGTCTTTCTAATCGACGGAATTCTCCCCAACACCACCATCACGGCCATTTCCAAGGGTAACGCCTGGTTCACCCTTACCTCCCTGAACCGCATCCTCACCAGGGACAACCTGCGTTCTCTTTTCTCTCACCCCGTCCTCCGTGAGTACATTGACTTATCCGACCCAGTGGATTCGTTGCGGTGCAGCAAGGTCTGCCCGGCAGCTGCCTGGCAGTCTCCGGCCCGGAATTTCTACGGCGAGGGGTGGGTTGTCTTGGGTGACTTGGCCGGGCACGGTAAGATCTTTAAAGATGGCTTCTCCTCGGTGATCTGCGGAGCGCGCCTCGCCGCCAAGGCCATGGTTTGCTACGGCTGCTCCCGCAAGAACTTCCGCTGGCATTATCACTTACCCCTTCTGCGCTACCACCCCGACAACGCCGTGGGCCGCACCCTCTTCAGCCTCAACTCCCGCTTTCAAAAGGTTCCCCTTTTTTCAAAGAGCCTTTGTATGGCAGCGGAAAGTGAGCACCGCCACGGTCCTTATAGAGGGCTGGTGCAGGAAGGGTTACGTTCCCTGGCTACCGGGGAACGTTCCTACCTCCAGATTGCTTCCCTTCTTGGGTGGGGCTTGGCAAACTACAGTCTGGCCTCTTCGTGGCAGTCGTTGCGCAGGGCTTTTTCCCAAAAACAGTAGGCCGCCGCACCGCCAGGCCAGCCCTTCAGACTGGACTAGTGCTGAATACCGCCTTGTAGTGCGGCGGTGCCACCGCAAGTTTGTGGCTGCAGCCCGGAGCCGCCGAGGTTCATGACAACTATAAGGTGAGCGTGACGCCGCCAAGGAAGGCCGGCACCGGTGGGACGTTTTCGTAGTAGTGCCCCATGCCGCCAAAAGGGGCGGCTGCACCACAAAGCATGAAAATTCGAAGCTGTATTCAGCGGCCCCTTGATCGGGTAGTATCGTGAGTTGCACGCCCGGGGTGCTCCAGAACGAGACCGGTTATGCCGCAGCCCCGAAGGGGCGAGGAATAAAAAAGGCGAGTGGAGGAGCACCCCTGGCGAGGGGGATAGTGGCGTGGCGGGCAAAAGAGCCGTTAGTGTCACTGCACGTGCAGAACAAATTCAGCGCTTGGAGAACTGCGGAGCCTTGCGGGCTTTTTTCAATCCGTATTTACGACGTTCCTTCATTCTGGGATCCCTAGTGAGTAGTCCGGCCTTCTTCAGGACGGGCCGGAGGTCGTGGTCAGCATCCTCCAAAGCACGGGCAATCCCATGTCTGACCGCCCCAGCCTGTCCGGATACACCCCCACCTTCCACCTTGGCCAGAACGTCGTACTTACCGTCTGTTCCGGTCACCTCCAGGGGCTGCCGGACATGGTGTTGGAGGGTTTTCAGCCTGAAGTATTCGTCCATGGAGCGACCATTGATAACTATTTTTCCGTTCCCCGGAACCAGCCGGACCCGGGCCACGGCATTTTTCCTTCTTCCCGTGCCGTAAAACTGCGGTTGGGCCAAATCATTCCCCTCCTTTCATTACCTGGTTTAGCCCTGTACTTCCCATTTCTTGGGTTGTTGAGCCTCATGGGGGTGGTCAGGCCCCCGGTATACCTTAAGCTTCTTGATTTGCTGTCTGCCCAGGCGGTTATGGGGAAGCATTCCCTTGACAGCCTTCAGGACAGCCCTTTCCGGCTTTTCCGCCAAGAGCTTCCGGTACGGAATGGATTTGAGCCCTCCGGGATAACCCGAGTATGTCTGGTATTCCTTTTTGTCCACCTTCCCCCCGGTCAGAATCACCTTTTCTGCATTGACGATAACCACAAAGTCGCCCGTATCAACATGGGGGGTAAACTGCGGTTTGTGCTTCCCGCGTAAAATCCTTGCCACCTCACTGGCAAGCCGTCCTAATGGCTGTCCGTCGGCATCTATAACGTACCATTCCCGGGCAACTTCCCTTGGTTTTGCCATGTAGGTTTTCACCTGTACTGTAACCTCCTTCAGCTGTAGCGGCGGCGCCACAAAAGACGAAGATCCGAAGTGGGCCTAGTATTTTCGAACTAGTGCTCCATGCCGCCACCAGTGGCGGCGCCACGGAGGATGAAAATCAGGAACAGGCCGGTTGTTACAGCCTGCAACAGTGGGTGCGGGCTTCCTGGGACATTTCGTACTAGGTGTCCCACGCAGACCACAAGCTCATTTTATTACAGCCCCCAGGGGGTGTCAAGGAAGCCCCATCCTGTTCCCGGCTTTAGCTGTAACTGACCCTCATTAACCTCAACCCGTGGGCCGGTGCCGTCGGACCAGCCGCTTCCCGGTTTCTCTTTCTGATTACCTCCCGTATACTGTCAACACTGCGCTTTCCGGTCCCAACCTCCAGGAGTGTACCGGCGATGATCCGGACCATGTGGTAGAGAAACCCGTCGGCCTGCACTTCAATGTGAACAAGGTTGCCTGACCGGAAGCATCTAAAACGCTGGATGGTCCTGGTGGTTGTTTTCGCCGCGCTTCCGGATGCCCGGAACGAAGCGAAATCCTGCGTGCCAACCAGGAATGTGCCAGCCGCCCGCATTGCCCCCACGTCCAAAGGTTGGCTGAGGTGAAGGGCATAGCGGCGCCAAAAAGGTGACGGAAAAGGACCGTTGTCCACCGTGTACCGGTACAGTTTAGACCGGGCATCATACCGGGCGTTGAAATCCATGGGGACCTCAACACAGTCTGCAACCACGATATCCTGGGGCAGCACCGAATTCAGGGCATGGGGAACTCTTTCCGTCGGGATTCGGGACCCGGTCTTGAAGTTGGCCACCTGTCCTTCAGCATGGACTCCAGCGTCGGTTCGTCCAGCTGGTATCACCCGGCTTCTCTCCCCCGTGATCCTTTCGATTGCCCTCTCCAGCTCGGATTGAATGGTCGGTTCTTCCCTTTGCACCTGGAACCCGCAGTAGTTGGTTCCATCGTATTTTAAAACCAGCTTCAGGTTTCTCATCACCGCCGTCCTCCCGGACTGGTGCCCCATGCCAGACCTATCCAACCCGGGTCCAGACTACCGCCCCAACGACAAGGGCTACCGAGAGCGCCGCCAGGCGGTCACCGGGCCCAAAGGTTTGCTGTTTAAATCTCGTCCGTTCTTCTCCCCCTCGATAGCACCGGGCCTCCATGGCCTGGGCGAGTTCCTCTGCCCGCCGCAAGGCCCCCACGAAGAGTGGTACCAGGAGCGGAATGATGCTTTTCATCCGCCGTACCATATGACCACTTTCAAAGTCGGCGCCGCGAGCCATCTGGGCCTTCATAATCTTGTCTGCTTCGTCTAGCAGGGTCGGAATGAAGCGTAGGGCGATGCTCATCATCATCGCCAGCTCATGGGCCGGCACCCCGACCCCTTTGAAGGGCGAGAGGAGCTTTTCAAGGGCATCGGTAAGGTCGATAGCAGAAGTAGTCAGGGTAAGAAGAGAAGCCACCGCCACCAGCATAACCAGCCTCACTGCAATGAGGGATCCGATCACCACCCCTTCACGGGTGACGGTGAGACCCGCAACCTGCCAGATAACTGCCCCAGGCACCGTGAAAATATTGAGCAGATAGGTCACAACCACAACAACGAGAAGTGGCTTCAGTCCCTGGAGCAGGTATGACAGGGGCACCTGACCTAGATAAGAAACAAGCCCCAGGAAAAACACCATCAGGAGGTAGCCAGCTAAATCATTAATCATAAATAAGGCCGTAATCAGGGCCACCGCCGACAGAACCTTCGTCCTGGGGTCTAGCCGGTGCACGTATGAATCTCTTTTCAGGTACTGGCCGATGGTAATTTCCTTAAGCATTGACCGTCCCCCGCCAAACTTTGGCAAGGATCTCCCTCTTGGCTTCCTCAATTGTGTAGATATCAGTCCGCACGTCGTACCCTTTTTCCTTCAGGCGGAGCATCAACCTGGTTACCTGGGGAACATCAAGGCCCATTTCCCGCAGGGTCGGCTCGTGGCGAAAGACCTCCCGGGGTGAGCCAGACAGCACTACCTTTCCCTGGTGCATGACAAACAGCTTTTGCACAACTCGGGCCACATCCTCCATGTTATGGGAAACAAGAATAATCGTCATCCCCAGGTCCCGGTGGAACTCCTGGATTCGGCCCAGAATCTCCTTCTGCCCCGCCGGGTCCAGTCCCGCCGTTGGCTCGTCCAAGACCAAGACCTTCGGCTTTACGGCCAGGACCCCGGCGATGGCTACCCTACGCATTTGGCCACCACTCAGTTCAAAAGGGGACCGCTTGAGTAGTTTCTCATGGTGCAGCCCCACGTTCCCGAGGGCTTCCAACACCCTTTTTCTTACCTCGTCTTCCTCCAGGCCGAGGTTTCTGGGACCGAAGGCAACATCGTCAAAGACCGTCTCTTCAAAAAGTTGATGCTCAGGGTACTGGAAAACCAACCCAACCCGTTTTCTAAGCTCCAGGAGGCCTCCCCTTTTCCTTCCGACCTCCACCCCGTCTACCACCACCCGGCCTGAGGTAGGAGTCAGAAGACCATTGAGGTGCTGGACTAAGGTTGATTTGCCCGATGCAGTGGGACCGATCAGTCCAACGAGAGAACCTTCTTCGATCTCCATGTTAACCCCGTCCAAGGCGGCAGCTTCCATCGGCGTCCCGGCCCGGTACACATAGCGCAGATTTTCCACTAGGATGAACATAGAGCCGCCACCATATCCTCAATGCTAAGGATGGAAGTGGGAAGCTTCAAGCCGGCTTCCCTCAGCTCGTGGGCCAGTTGGGCCATCGGGGGAAGGTCCAGGCCTAGCCGGCGCAGTTCGTCGGACCTGGCAAAAACTTCATGGGGGGTCCCGTCCAGTTCCACGCGCCCGTCCTTCATCACCAGTACGCGGTCGGCCTTTACGGCTTCCTCCATGAAATGCGTAATCAGAACGATGGTCATACCCTTTTCCCGGTTGAGTCGCCTGAGGGTCGCGAGGACTTCCACCCGCCCCGCCGGGTCAAGCATCGCTGTTGGTTCGTCGAGAATAACGACATCCGGATACATTGCCAGGACACCGGCGATGGCAACCCGCTGCTTCTGACCACCGGATAAACAGTGTGGTTCCCTGTCCCGGTAAGCAGTCATGCCCACGGACCCCAGGGCTTCCTGCACCCGTTCCCTGATTTCTTCCGGGCTCAAACCGAGGTTTTCGGGTCCGAAGGCCACATCTTCCTCAACCAAGGTCGCCACAATCTGATTATCCGGGTTTTGAAAAACCATACCTGCCGCCTGCCGGATCTCCCATGTTCTCTCGTGGTCCCTGGTATCAAGGCCTTTAACCCGAACCTCACCCTCAGATGGCTGAAGGAGGGCATTGAAATGCTTGGCCAGGGTGGACTTGCCCGAACCGTTCTGTCCGACGATTACCACAAACTCCCCAGGGTAGATCTCCAGGTTGATCCCCTCGAGGGCCACCACCTGGTTTTCTCTTCCCGCATGGTAGCGGTGAACCAAACCCCGTGTTTCGATGATAGGCTCCATGCCGGTCACCTTCGTCAGACCAGCTCCAGAATGACCATCGGGCTTCCATCGCCCCGGCGCGGCCCAAGCTTGAGAATCCGCGTGTACCCTCCCTGCCGGTCCTTGTACCTCGGGGCTATCGTCTCAAAAAGTTTACGAACCACATCCTCTTCCATCAGGTAAGCCAGGGCCTGCCTCCGAGAATGAAGATCCCCTTTCTTGCCAAGGGTAATCATCTTTTCGGCAATCCGGTTCACGGCCCGCGCCTTGGCTTCCGTGGTCGTAATCCTCTCGTGGGCCAGCAGCGAAGTCACCATATTCCTGATCAGGGCTTTACGTTGGCCCATGTTGCGGCCCAGTTTAGAGTAAGCCATATTACCCCTCCTCCTGTCTCCGGAAGTACCGCGCAGCACCTCCGTCCTGGCTGGCCCTCTGGTCGCCTTTTCGTCCTTTATCCCCAGCTTGTCAAGCCAGGAACACCAGGTCCCGGTCCGGAGCCACCCAGGGCGGTGGGAGTTCGAGGATTATTCCTCGGACTCCGCTAGTGACAAGCCCAACACGGCCAGTTTTTCCTGGACTTCCTGGAGTGATTTCTTACCCAGGTTCCTTACCTTCATCATATCCTCGGGAGTACGTTCTGTCAGTTCGGCCACGGTGTTGATTCCGGCCCTTTTCAAGCAGTTATAAGAACGCACCGAGAGGTCGAGTTCTTCTATGGTCATCTCCATCAATTTGTCCTTCTCGTCTTCTTCCTTTTCAACCATGATCTCCACGTTGTCGATTTCTTCGGTGAGGGCCATGAAAAGCGCCAGGTGTTCGCTCAGGATCTTTGCTCCGAGGCTGATTGCCTCGTCTGGTTTAATACTCCCGTTGGTCCAGACTTCCAGGGTTAGCTTATCGTAGTCGGTAACCTGTCCGACCCGGGTGTTTTCCACGGTGTAGTTTACCCGTCGTATCGGTGTAAATATGGAGTCAACAGGGATGACCCCGATGGGTTGATCGGGCTTTTTGTTTTTGTCGGCCGCAACATAACCCCGGCCCTTCTGGACCTCGATATCCATCACCAGCCGGCCGCCTTCCGCCAGTTGGGCAATATGCAGTTGAGGATTCAAGATCTCCACATCTGCGTCCGCCTTGATGTCACCTGCCGTGAGTTCGCCGGGACCTTCTGCTTCCACTCTAATAATTTTAGGCTCGTCGGCATAGAGTTTCAAGCATAATTCCTTGAGATTAAGAATAATATCAGTGGTATCTTCAACTACACCTTCAATCGTGGAAAATTCGTGCAGGACCCCTTCTATCCTGACAGAAGTTACGGCAGCACCAGGAAGAGAGGACAACAGGATCCGCCTCAGGGAATTCCCAAGCGTAATACCATATCCTCGCTCCAGCGGTTCTACCACAAATCTGCCGTAAGTATTGTCATCCGCGCTCTCCACACATTCAATCTTCGGTTTTTCGATTTCAATCATCTTGCGAGCCCCTCCCCTTTCGAGTCAGGATGCCATCTCGAGGGTTATGCCACCAGGTAAATTTTTGCCTTCGTCCTGCCGCTGGCCAACGGCGGCATGATTGACTACCGGTTTACCGTGAGTAGAGCTCTACAATCAGGTGCTCCTCAATGGGCACGTCGATGTCTTCGCGTTCCGGCAACCGGACGACCCTACCGGTCATGTTCTCCAGGTCAACCTCCAACCAGTCCGGAACTCTCCTGGTGGCTGCTTCTTCGGCCAGCTCCTGAAACCTAGGGGATTCCTTGCTTTTTTCCCTGACCGCGATGGCATCGCCCTCTCTTACAAGGTAAGAAGGGATATTGACTTTCCGTCCGTTAACAGTAAAGTGTCCGTGCCTCACCAGTTGTCTGGCCTCCCGCCGGGACGACGCCAAGCCCAGGCGGTAAATGGTATTATCGAGACGGCGCTCCAGAAACTGGAGGAGGTTATCGCCGGTAACACCCTTTTGTTTCTCGGCCTTGAGGAAATACCGGTGGAACTGGTTCTCCATCAGGCCGTACAGCCGACGTGCTTTTTGCTTCTCGCGCAGCTGGGCCCCGTATTCTGACACCTTTTTTCTCCTTTGGCCGTGTTCGCCAGGTGGGTAAGGCCTCTTTTCAATGGGGCATTTTTGTGTATAACACCGGTTTCCCTTGAGAAAGAGCTTGGTCCCTTCGCGGCGACACAGGCGGCAAACCGGCCCGGTATATTTTGCCATTTGTCTTCCACCTCCTGATTCAAGTGGTCAGGTCTGTTGAAAGTTATCAAGCTAAACCCGGCGACGCTTCGGTGGACGGCAACCGTTATGGGGAATGGGGGTTACGTCCTTGATCATGTTTACTTCAAGCCCGGCAGCCTGCAGGGAACGAATCGCAGCCTCTCGACCGGCTCCTGGTCCTTTAACGTAGACCTCAACCTCTCGGACTCCATGTTCCATGGCTTCTTTGGCCGCCGATTCCGCAGCCATTTGGGCTGCAAAGGGTGTGCCCTTCCGTGACCCCTTAAAACCGATGGTCCCGGCTGTGGCCCAGGATAGGGTGTTTCCTGCCCTGTCGGTAATGGTTACAATGGTATTATTAAAAGTGGAACGAATATGGGCTATCCCGCGTTCAACATGTTTCCGTTCCTTCTTCCTGGTGCGTGTCCTCCTCTTGGCCATGCCCCTTCTGACCTCCCTCTATCATTTTTTCCTCCGCACACCCACTGTACGTCTCGGCCCCTTACGTGTCCGCGCATTGGTTCGTGTCCTCTGGCCGCGTACGGGCAGGCCACGACGGTGTCGAAGCCCACGGTAGGAGCCGATATCAATCAGCCGCTTGACATTCATCTGGACTTCCCTTTGCAGGTCACCCTCTACCTGGTAATCCCGTCCGATAATTTCCCGTAGTTTGCTGACCTCTTCTTCCGTTAGATCCCTCACCCGGGTCGAGGGGTCGATTCTCGTGCTGGAGAGGATTTTGATGGCCCGGCTCCTGCCGATACCATAAATATAAGTGAGGGCGATTTCCACTCTCTTTTCCCTGGGTAGGTCAACTCCCGCGATTCTTGCCAATCCAAACACCTCCTAACCTTGCTTTTGTTTGTGCTTTGGATTTTCACAAATAACCATTACTCTGCCCTTTCTCTTGATCACCTTGCATTTCTCACATATCTTCTTGACCGATGGTCTAACTTTCAACCCATGAGCCCCCCTTCTTCTTACCAAAACCTCTGGCTAGCTCAACAGCCGTAGCTAGGGTAATCATTTATAACGATAAATAATCCGCCCTCTACTGAGGTCATAAGGAGACAGCTCAACCAAGACCCGGTCCCCGGCCAGGATCCTGATAAAATTCAACCTGATTTTGCCCGAGACATGAGCCAAAATCTTATGCCCGTTGTCCAGTTCAACCCTAAACATGGCGTTTGGCAGCGGTTCGATGACCCTTCCTTCAACCTCAATGGTATCCCGCTTTCCCATGGGTCAGGTTCAACCTCCCTGTTGATTCGGTAATCCTTTTTCCTTTTCTCCTTCTCCCACCAAGGCCGTAAAAGCTCGAAGCTCCTTCCGAATTTCGGAGTTAGCGGGTAATCCCCCTGACTCAAGGCGAGCTTGAATCGAATGGCTTACGTGTTTGTGGACAGTCAGGTGCTTGATGTTTTTCCTTTTTGGTTCCTCAACAGTCCTTTTTTCCCCGTCGGCCACACCCACAAAACGCTCGTCATCTATTCGAACCACCAGGTACATTTTCCCGGCGTCCCTTCCTGCCCTGGAACTTACCAGTTGTCCTAACTGGAGATCGGTAGCGAGCATGGATACCTAACCCCCCTTGCAGCAATAACTAACATCTCAAAAAGGGAGGAACTAAGGGCAGAAGCCTTAGCCGCTATGGTAAAATATGGATATCCTTTATTATAGCATAACCACCAGTTTTCTATTCCTCTAACCTGGTCAGGATCTCCGGCCCGTCTTCGCAAACAGCAACACTGTGTTCAAAGTGGGCTGAAAGGCTACCGTCCACTGTTTTCACTGTCCAGTTATCTGTTGGTAAGGTTCTCACCTCATAGGTGCCGGCATTGACCATAGGTTCGATGGCTAGAACCATCCCCGGCTTAAGGACAGGACCAAATCCCGGACGGCCAAAATTGGGAATCTGCGGGTCTTCGTGCATATTCTGCCCGATACCGTGGCCGACGTAGTCCCTAACCACTGCAAAGCCGTTCGCTTCTACGTACGATTGAACCGCGTGGGAGATATCGGACAACCGGCTTCCCGGGTATGCCTTCTTTACCCCGGCATACAAACTCTCACGTGTTACCTTGATCAGCCTCTTGGCCTCTTGGGAAACCTCACCCACCGGAAAGGTTACCGCCATGTCACCGTAATAACCGCGGTAAATCACTCCGACGTCGATACTGATGATATCGCCCTCCTGCAGCTTCCTCGGGCCAGGTATCCCGTGAACAACCTCGTCGTTAACTGAAGTACAGATGCTCCCCGGAAAACCCTGGTAACCTTTGAACGCCGGTACAGCGTTGTGCCTTTTGATGAGATCTTCGGCCAGCCGGTCTAGTTCCCCGGTCGTCACCCCCGGTTTCACAGCAGCCTCCAGTTCTTGTACCGCTAGTGCAACGATCCGACCTGCTCTGCGCATTAGTTCAAGCTCTCGCTCAGATTTGAGGATGATCATCTATCTTTACCCTTTCAGTACTTCCCTAATGCGACGGGTTACCTCGGCAATAGCCCCGCCCCCGTGTACCCGGCGCAGGAGGCTCTTTTCCCGGTAGTATCGAGCCAGGCATGCAGTCTCCTTCAAATGGACGCGCAAACGTTTCCGGACCGTGTCCTCCCGGTCGTCGTCACGTTGAATCAGGGTGTTCCCGCAGCGGTCACAGACCCCCTCCCTCTTGGGAGGGTTAAAATCTACGTGGAAGGTTGCCCCACACTCCCGGCAGACCCGACGGCCGGTAAGACGCTTGACCACCACGTCCTCGGGAACATCCAGGCCGATGACTGCGTCCAGCGCAACCCCCATTTCATCCAACATCGACTCGAGAGCCTCTGCCTGCGAAATCGTACGGGGAAACCCGTCCAGGATAAACCCGTGCCTGCAGTCATCTTCTGCCAGGCGCTCTCTGACAATCCCCACCACGATTTCGTCCGGTACCAGGCGGCCGGCCTCCATGTACTTTTTGGCCTGCTTACCCAGTTCGGTTTCTCTTTTTAAGGCCTCCCGGAAGATGTCACCCGTCGAAACATGGGGCACTTCAGCCTCTTGCGCCAATCGTTCCGCCTGCGTCCCCTTACCCGCTCCAGGCGGGCCAAGAAATACCACGCGCACCTCATCCACCCCACTGGGCTCATTTCATGAATCCCTGGTAATGCCGCATGATCAAGTGGGATTCAATCTGTTTCATGGTTTCCAGGGCCACACCAACCACAATCAAGAGTGCAGTCCCGCCAAAGTAGACACTGGGAATGTCGGTGGCCGCCATCACAAAGTTTGGTAAGATGGCAACGGTCGCCAGGAAGATGGCGCCGGCCAGGGTGATCCTGGTGAGAACCCGGTCGAGGTACACAGCCGTGGGTTTTCCAGGCCTCATCCCAGGGATGAATCCGCCGTATTTTTTTACATTGTTGGCGACGTCGACCGGATTAAAGGTAACGGCTGTATAGAAGTATGCAAAGAAAACAATAAGCAAGAATTCAAGTACCAGGTAGGTGGTGGACCGAAACTGGAACAAAGTCGTGATCTTTTGGGCCAGTGGGTGCTGGATAAACTGGGCGATGGTAGCCGGGAATGCAAGGACCGAAACGGCGAAGATCACCGGAATAACGCCCGCCTGGTTGATCTTGAGGGGGATGTGACTGCTGTGCCCCCCGTACATGCGGCGGCCAACAACGCGTTTGGCGTACTGAACCGGAATACGCCTCTGGCCCTCCTGAATCCAGACCACGGCAGCAATTACCACGGCACCGATTACCACCAGGGCAAAGATGTTGAAGAAGTTAATGACCCCTGCTTGCCAGAACTCGATCAACCTTTGCAGCCCGGATGGAAGCCGGGAAACAATTCCGGCAAAAATCAGGAGCGAAATCCCGTTGCCAATCCCCTTTTCCGTAATCTGCTCGCCCAACCACATCAGAAAAGCGGTCCCGGCGGTGAGGGTAATGACAATAATGGAAAAGGATAAAAATCCCGGGTTAATGACAGCCGACCGAACCGCAAAGGTCATACCGATAGCCTGAATCATGGCCAAAAGAACGGTCCCGTACCGGGTATACTGGGTCAGCTTTTTCCTGCCCTCACTCCCCTCTTTGGACCACTCCTCAAATTTGGGAATCACAATTGTTAACAACTGGACAATAATGGAAGCATTAATATAGGGCGTAATGCTCATGGCAAAAATGGAGAACAGGGCCAGCGCTCCGCCGGAAAAGACGTCCAGAAAACTGAAAAGGGTACCCTGTCCGATCAGCCTCTGGATCTCTGCGGTATCGACCCCTGGCACAGGAACGTGAACCCCGATCCGAAAAACGACAAACATGGCGATGGTAAAGAGGATCCTGAAGCGCAAATCGGAAATCTTGAGGGCTCTCTGTACAGTCTCCAGGACCAATTAGATCACCTCGGCCTTCCCGCCGGCGGCCACGATCTTACTGACCGCGTTCCGGCTGAACCGGTGGGCCTTCACCGTCAGGGCCACCTGGAGTTCCCCGTCTCCTAAGACCGCAAGACCGTCACGGAGCTTCTTAATCACCCTTTTCTCCTTCAGAAGCTCAGGGGTAACCACTGTCCCTTCTTCGAACCGGTTAAGGTCCTCCACGTTAACCACCGTAAACCGTTTCTTGAAGATGTTATTGAAACCCCGCTTGGGAGTCCTTCTCTGGAGAGGCATTTGACCTCCTTCAAAGCCGGGACGTGTACCTCCACCGGCCCGGGCGTTCTGACCTTTATGGCCTCGCCCGGATGTCTTTCCCAAGCCTGACCCGGGGCCGCGCCCTACCCTCTTTCTTGTCTTTCTGGCCCCTTCGTTCGGCTGGAGGTCATGAATCCTCATCGCTGCCCCACCTCCTCGAATTCCTTCCGTATCCTCCTGGTCCGATGAAAAAATAAACCACCCTGTCAGGAACTATGAATCTCCACCAGGTGCTGCACTTTCCGTAACATACCGCGAATCTCCGGGGTATCGTCCTTTTGCACGGTGTCATTGATCTTCCGCAGGCCGAGGGCACGAACCGTCTGTCGCTGCCTGGATGAACATCCGATGGTGCTGCGGACCAGCTTGATCGTCAACTTTCCGGCCATTGCCCTTACCCCCTAACCCAACAGTTCTTCCAAAGGCTTCCCTCTCAGCCTGGCCACATCTTCTGCGCTCTTGAGGCGGCTCAAACCCTCCAAGGCCGCGTAAACCATGTTATTGGGGTTTGATGAACCCAGTGACTTGGTAAGTATGTCCCTGATGCCTGCCAGTTCTACCACCGCCCGTACCGGACCACCGGCGATGACACCTGTACCTTCAGAGGCAGGTTTCAGGAGTACCCGGCCGGCGCCGAATTCCCCGATAATTTCATGAGGAATGGTGGTCCTCACCAGCGGTACACGGATCATGTTTTTCTTGGCGTTCTCGATCCCCTTCCGGATGGCTTCCGGTATTTGAGCAGCCTTCCCCAGGCCGGCTCCAACATGCCCTTTATTGTCTCCAACTACAACCAGGGCACTGAAGCTGAAGCGCCGGCCTCCCTTTACAACTTTGGCTACCCGGTTAATGGCCACCACCTTTTCGGCTAGTTCCAGCTCGCTGCTGTCAATTGCACCCATCCTGGCTTTCGTCCCTCCTTTTCCAAGCCATCTCCATTAAGGACATCCACTTTTTTCAAAAATCCAGTCCTGACTCCCGGGCTCCATCGGCTAGTGCCGCCACTCGGCCGTGGTAATCATAGCCTCCCCGGTCGAAGACTACCTTCTTAATACCTTTTCCCATGGCCCGCTGTCCGATCAGCAGGCCGACCTTCCTGGCCGCCTCCTTATTGCCACCGTTACCACCAATTTCACTGCGGATTTCCGGGTCCAGGGTGGAGGCAGCTACGAGGGTAGTACCCATCTCGTCGTCAATGACCTGTGCATAGATGTGTCTGGAACTACGGAAAACATTAAGTCGGGGCCTTTCACTGGTCCCAAAGACCTTCGCACGCACGCGGCGGTGGCGCAAATCGCGCTTCGTATTGCGGTCTTTTCTCCCCAACTGGATTCCCTCCCCTCACTTTACTTGGCGGCCTTACCTTCCTTCCGCCTGACCCTCTCTCCGGCGTACCGGATCCCCTTACCTAGGTACGGTTCTGGTTTCCGTACGGCCCGGATTTTAGCCGCTACCTGGCCCACCAGCTCTTTGTCATTACCTTTGACGGTGATGGTAGTCGGATTGGGCACCTGGATTTCGATCCCGTCAGGCGGCTGGATCTCCACCGGATGGGAGTAGCCAACGGTCAGGACCAGTTTGTTCCCTTCTTTTCTGGCCCGGTAACCCGTTCCAACCAGCTCAAGGTTTTTTTGGTATCCCTTGGTAACACCTTCAACCATGTTGGCGATCAAGGTTCTCGTCAACCCGTGCAGGGATTTGTGGAGCCTGTTTTCGCTGGGCCGCCTTACAATGACCTTACCGTCTTCCAGGCTAACATTCATGTCCCTGTGCACATGGCGCCTGAGTTCGCCCTTGGGGCCCTTAACCTTAACCAGGTTGCCTTCAATGGAAACGTCAACACCATCTGGAACCGGGATTGGCACCAGGCCTACCCTGGACATTCCAATGACCTCCTTCCTGCCTCCTCTTACCAGACGTAGCAGAGCACTTCCCCGCCCAGGCCTTCCTTCCGCGCCTCCTTATCAGTCATCACCCCGCGAGAGGTAGACAGAATAGCGATTCCAAGTCCCCCCAGAACCCGCGGGATTTCATCCTTCTTGACGTAGACACGAAGACCGGGCTTACTTATCCTCCTCAAACCCGTAATGACCCTTTGCTTGCCCGGCCCGTATTTTAAATAAATACGGAGGGTCTGGTGCCGGCCGTCCTCCACCACTTCATACCCGCGAATAAAGCCTTCCTTTTTCAGAATCTCGGCAATCGCCTTTTTTGCCTTTGAAGCGGGCATTTCTATCTTTTCGTGGTAGACGGTATTAGCATTCCGGATTCGCGTCAACATATCGGCGATGGGATCGGTCATGACCATCTCACGTCTCTCCTCCTTCCCTCACCGGCCGTTACCAGCTTGCTTTCCTGATCCCGGGAATCTCGCCCCGGTGAGCCTTTTCCCGGAAGCAGAGCCGGCACATGCCGAACTGCCTCATGTAGCCACGCGGCCGGCCGCAGATTCGGCAGCGGTTCCGAACTCGAACCTTAAACTTGGGCTTTCTCTTGGCCTTTTCTATCAAAGCCTTTCTGGCCACCCTATCCCTCCTCCCACCGGCTTTTATTCACTAAAAGGCATTCCCAAGCCCCTGAGGAGCTCGCGTGCTTCCTCATCGGTCTTGGCACTGGTGACGATGGTGACGTCCATCCCGCGTATTTTATCCACCTTGTCGTAATCGATTTCAGGGAAGATCAACTGCTCCTTCAAACCCAGGGAGTAGTTTCCACGGCCGTCAAAGGCGTTCGGGGAAACACCCCTAAAGTCCCTGACCCGGGGTAAAGCGACATTGATGAGGCGGTTCAAAAAATCATACATCCGCTCGCCACGTAAAGTAACCCGGCACCCAATGGCCATCCCTTTACGAAGCTTGAAGGCCGCGATGGATTTTCGCGCCCGTGTAATGGCCGGCTTCTGGCCGGAAATCATGCTCAGGTCAGAAACAGCAGCATCCAGGGCCTTGGGGTCCCCAACAGCATCACTTACACCCATGTTGATAACAACCTTCTCGACCCGGGGAACTTCCATGACATTCCGGTAGTCAAAACGCTCCATCAGGGCCGGAACAACTTCTTTCCTGTATTTTTCCTTAAGACCTGACAACGACAAACCCTCCTTTCGACGACATGCGACAGCCCTAGGAGTGTTTCTTATTTCTTTTCAAGCATCTCCCCGCAGCGTTTACAAACCCTGGCCGATTTTCCGTCATCAAGCCTGGTTCGCCCTACCCGGGTCGGCTCACCGCAGCTGGAACATACCAACATCACATTTGAAAGGTGGAAAGGGGCTTCCTGGGTGATTATACCGCCCTGGATCACCTTCTGGGTCGGTTTCTGGTGCTTTTTCGCCACATTTACCCCGTCGACCACTACCCGGTTTTTGGCGGGCTCCACCCGCAAGACCTTACCGCGTTTTCCCGCATACTTGCCGGTGATAACAACCACCCTATCTCCTTTTCTAATTTTCGGTTTACCCATCGTCGTCAGCCTCCTTCGCTGAACAAGGCCCGGAGGGTTAAAGGACTTCAGGTGCCAGGGAGATAATCTTCATAAATTGTTTGTCACGTAGTTCCCGGGCTACCGGACCGAAAATTCTCGTCCCTTCGGGTTCTTTGTCGTCACGCAGAATTACAGCCGCATTTTCATCAAACCGGATAATGGATCCATCGGGACGCCTGAGGCCTTTTTTCGAGCGCACGATCACTGCCTTGATCACATCGCCCTTCTTCACTACTCCACCGGGAGCGGCTTCTTTGACCGACGCCACGATAACATCTCCAATGTTAGCGTATCGCCTGTTTGAACCACCGAGGACCTTGATACACATGATCGACTTGGCCCCGGTGTTGTCAGCTACATTCAATCTCGTTTGTGGCTGAATCACAGGGCACCTCTCCCCTCTTCACTTGGCCTTTTCGATAATCTCCATAACCCGCCATCTTTTCTCTTTGCTCAGCGGTCTGGTTTCCATTACCCGTACCCTGTCTCCAACACGACAGGTATTCTTCTCATCATGTGCTTTCAACTTCACCGTCCGCCTCATCCGGCGCCCGTATAACGGATGAGAGGTTAGTGTTTCGACCGAAACCACGACTGTCTTATCCATCTTATCACTGACTACCGTTCCAACCCTGACCTTGCGAACACCTCGTTCTGACACATCCCAGCCCCCTTTCTAGGCCTCCTTAGCCTTGAGTTCCCGGGCCCGCTTGATTGTCTTGATCCGGGCTATTGTGCGCTTAACTTCTCTAATTCTCATCGGGTTATCAAGCTGCCCAGTAGCCAGTTGAAAACGAAGGTTGAACAGCTCATCCTTTAAGTCAACGAGCTTATCCATCAATTCCTCGTCACTTAGTTCCCGTATTTCCCTGGCTTTCATTGGGCTTCACCCCCATCCAGCTCTTCACGCTTGACAAACCTTGTCTTTAGGGGTAGCTTTTGGGACGCCAGCCTCATGGCCTCACGTGCCGTTGCCTCACTTACACCGGAAAGCTCAAAAAGGATCCGCCCCGGCTTGACAACAGCCACCCAATACTCCGGAGCCCCCTTTCCTTTCCCCATCCTGGTTTCTGCCGGCCTCGCCGTGACCGGCTTGTCAGGAAAAATCTTAATCCAAACCTTTCCGCCCCGCTTGATATAGCGGGTCAGGGCTACCCTGGCCGCTTCGATCTGCCGGTCGGTAACCCAGGCCGGTTCGGTAGCCCGAAGGCCAAATTCGCCGTACTGCAGCTCAGCGCCCCGGGTCGCCTTTCCCTTCATGCGACCACGCTGTTGTTTCCGGAATTTCACCCGTTTCGGCATCAACATGGGTGTTCACGCCTCCTTCGTCGGCTCTGACTCCAACCCGGCTCCAAGCACCCGGCAACCCCTAAGCTTCCTTCACATTACCAACCTTGGCTTGAGGGGCTTCAGGGAGAACCTCACCTTTGTAGATCCATACTTTAACACCAATCTGCCCGTAGGTGGTAAAGGCTTCGGCAAATCCGTAGTCAATATCAGCCCTTAAGGTGTGAAGGGGTACCGTGCCTTCCCAGGCACGCTCACTCCTGGCCATTTCCGCCCCCGCCAGCCGCCCTGAGACGATTACCTTGGCTCCTTTAGCCCCAAGGCGCATAGCTCTCGAGACAGCTTGTTTCATGGCACGCCGGAAGGAGACCCTCTTTTCAATGGCAGAAGCTACGTTTTCCGCCACAAGCTGTGCATCAAGTTCAGGTACCTTAATTTCCACGATATTGATGCTGATTTGCCGGTCAGTAATCTTCTCCAGGGCTTGCCGGAGTTGTTCAACACCTGAGCCGCCTTTCCCGATCACCATCCCCGGCTTGGCCGTATGAATGGTCAGTTTCACCCGGTTGGCCGCCCGTTCAATTTCAACGCGGGAAATCCCTGTGTGGTACAGTTTTTTCTTGATAAAATCCCTGATCCTAATATCTTCATGTAGAAGGTCGGCATAATTCTTCTTGGACGCGTACCACTTGGCATCCCAATCCCTGATGATCCCAATTC
>SESX01000308.1 GCA_004367365.1 Candidatus Acetocimmeria pyornia | reverse complement strand
CCTCGTGGAGTGGGGGCAGGACTTTAATTAGTTTCAATCCCTCATAGGTAGGCTGCAAACACTGCTGGATCTTGCGGAAACAGCAAACAGAAAGTTGTTTCAATCCCTCATAGGTAGGCTGCAAACGCAGATACGAGTTTATTATTATTTCAGCGTTACTGGGTTTCAATCCCTCATAGGTAGGCTGCAAACGTGCATGCTTCGGAACCGTCCGGCTCGGGCATCTCGGTTTCAATCCCTCATAGGTAGGCTGCAAACCCTAACAACTGCTTTGCTAGTATTGACTGCTGAAATAGGTTTCAATCCCTCATAGGTAGGCTGCAAACGGGAGATGCTCCAGTGCCAGATATACTTTTTAACCAGGTTTCAATCCCTCATAGGTAGGCTGCAAACGATACATCACACCGATTTTCATTTTCCCCTCTAAAATCGTTTCAATCCCTCATAGGTAGGCTGCAAACCTGCACCGGGTGGTGTTCGCCGCGCACAAGGAAGATAGTTTCAATCCCTCATAGGTAGGCTGCAAACCACGAAAAGGATATGGAAACATTCTTTCGCAATATACGTTTCAATCCCTCATAGGTAGGCTGCAAACGAGTGCAAGTGATGGTTGGCAGAGTGTGAGTGTTAGGTTTCAATCCCTCATAGGTAGGCTGCAAACACTGATGTCAGAAGGTACGGAACGAGCAAAAAGAAAGGTTTCAATCCCTCATAGGTAGGCTGCAAACCAGGAACAAAAGCATTAGGAGTATATAGACCAGAAACGTTTCAATCCCTCATAGGTAGGCTGCAAACGTGGCTAGGCCGAATGAAAAAATCATTGTAGAGTTGTTTCAATCCCTCATAGGTAGGCTGCAAACCTTAGAACAGAGACTCACGAGCACCTTGCTGGTGTCCTGGTTTCAATCCCTCATAGGTAGGCTGCAAACCCCCAGGCCCGGAGTTGTCCTTGCGGATTAAGCCGGGTTTCAATCCCTCATAGGTAGGCTGCAAACGATTGCGGCGGTGGGCAAGGTTTTTAGTCTGAAGAGGTTTCAATCCCTCATAGGTAGGCTGCAAACTCAGCCTGCCTGAAGTGAAGGTTTACCAGGAGAGTCGTTTCAATCCCTCATAGGTAGGCTGCAAACGGCGAGGACTTTTCCTATGTCCGGATCCAGAGAACAGTTTCAATCCCTCATAGGTAGGCTGCAAACCCGGCTGGCCCCAAAAATGCTAATACACCTATACCTGTTTCAATCCCTCATAGGTAGGCTGCAAACTTTTTAATCTCCTCCATGTTCACCACTCCTTTCTAAAGTTTCAA
>SESX01000307.1 GCA_004367365.1 Candidatus Acetocimmeria pyornia | reverse complement strand
ATCTCTTCCTGATATCCCTTGCAGAAGAGACGTTTGCAGCCTACCTATGAGGGATTGAAACTTTTAAAAGGCAAGTTCATCAAGAAATTGCTCCATGGTTTGCAGCCTACCTATGAGGGATTGAAACGTGATAGTGTGAGTGTGGATGTTGTGGGTGTAGTGGTTTGCAGCCTACCTATGAGGGATTGAAACCAACATCCAGAATAAAACCCTTATCAGTGGTATTACGTTTGCAGCCTACCTATGAGGGATTGAAACAGGCTCATGGCACGTAGTTTAGCTGAGTACGAGAGCCGTTTGCAGCCTACCTATGAGGGATTGAAACAAGTTTTCCTGGGAATAAACTGCAACTGTTCCATCGTTTGCAGCCTACCTATGAGGGATTGAAACGGTACTCGTGCCAGACCGCCTTGCGCAGCTTGCGGTGTTTGCAGCCTACCTATGAGGGATTGAAACCTGAGCGGGTATACCGCGGGCGCGGAGAAGGGTATAGTTTGCAGCCTACCTATGAGGGATTGAAACGATCTTTTTCGATTGCTATCACCTCCTTTTGGGGCAGTTTGCAGCCTACCTATGAGGGATTGAAACAGGCATAGGTCTTACCTGAACCCGGCACACCACAATGTTTGCAGCCTACCTATGAGGGATTGAAACGGGGTTGTTGGGTGAGAAGGTTGATGAGTTGAGTGTGGGTTTGCAGCCTACCTATGAGGGATTGAAACTGCACTTTGGACAGCGGCTGTCGGGGGTGCAAGGTAGTTTGCAGCCTACCTATGAGGGATTGAAACGTTAAACTAAAAAACCTAACAAGAATCCAGCACGAAGTTTGCAGCCTACCTATGAGGGATTGAAACTTCCTTTTTATATATTTCGTTACTTTATATATTTCGTTACTTTCTGGGATTCCTAGTTTGCAGCCTACCTATGAGGGATTGAAACGAAATATATCACTAAACGTGTTGTAGAAGATTCCACAGTTTGCAGCCTACCTATGAGGGATTGAAACGTTTTGGGGATGATCCAATATTTCCCATTGGGATTGTTTGCAGCCTACCTATGAGGGATTGAAACCCTTTTTTGGCAGCGGTTTCGATTGCTTGCTGACGTTGTTTGCAGCCTACCTATGAGGGATTGAAACCTACATCCTCTAATCTTAATCTGCTCTGTACCATCCTGTTTGCAGCCTACCTATGAGGGATTGAAACCCTGGTAGTCCTCATCCAGGGCCTTGCGCCTTGTCAGGTTTGCAGCCTACCTATGAGGGATTGAAACATCTTTCTAATTTCTAGGTCTGTGAAACGGGGCTTTTCGGGTTTGCAGCCTACCTATGAGGGATTGAAACATTTCCGGCT
>SESX01000306.1 GCA_004367365.1 Candidatus Acetocimmeria pyornia | reverse complement strand
TGCCGGTGCTCTTCCCGGAACTGGGGAGAGATCCAGACCACAATCTTGGCTCCACGGCCGGCGGCGTACGTCAGGAGTTGGCCCAGGTGGGAATGATCGGTGGGAGCTAGCTGGTTTTCAATGACGACGATTTGCCCGGAACCAAGGTCGCGTCCAACTAGGTCGACAGCGAAAGGACCCACGGCTCCCTCGCTTTCGGTTATCTCCAGGTCCAGTCCGAGCTCCTGGGCCAGAAGGTCGATATGTTCTGCCAGCCAGGGAGTAAAGTCCCTGGCTTCGTTCTTCCAGACTGTTCTTGGATCGAGCTCCTTCAGAGTGCCCAGCAACGGTTATCCCATCCTTTTGCATGATTCTAACCCACTGACCCTGTTCTTGTGATCAACCAAAACGGTTTTGACTAATTCGGTAAGGCAAAACTCTGGCTGAGGCTCCCAGTTTTCAGAGACAAGACGGTATACGTTGCTTAGCCGACCATAGATTCCGGTACCAGTTTGAACAATAAGACTAAAAAACCGTTCGATGAATACCGGCCAATTATCCCGGCTCCGGTCATAAGTATCACCTAAGTATTTATGAATCAACCCATATACGGTGGAGACGAAAACCACGGAGGGTCTGTCTCCGAATTCACCAGTTAAAACATCTGGACACGGAGAACACCCAGTACGGATCTCATTCCTAATCTTATCGATCGAGAATCTTTCGGGATTCAAGACATCAAGTGCGTTGTAGTCTCTCATATGTAAGTGATGCCATATTCGATCGTTGACCGCGTCTTTACTGGAAAGGGGAAGTTGAGTCGGAAAAGGCATATTGGTTCTCTCCAATCGGCAGCGCATAATTGTTTAGAGACCTAACCGGTCGGAGAAACAACTTTTCTCCTTCACCCCCGTGTCCGAAGTAAGGGTTCGACGGTACAAACCTAGAATCCTTCCCTGAGATTTCCAAAGGGGGCTTCGTTGTGGCTGGCAAGAAGTGCTTCCGCCTGCTGTCCTTGTCTTTAGCCAGACCTTGATACTGTCAGTTCCTGCATTTGGTAATACCCGGCTGGGGGGAAGAGTGAATACGTCCTTAATGACTATTGACCCTCGTGGTAGTGGTCTTGATCTCTACCCTTACGAGCCAAGGTAGTGCCCTGCAGTCGAAGATCGAGAGCATTATCGCTGAGTTGAACGGGTAGAAAGCCGCCGGGTAGGTGCCCGGTGCAGGCAGGGGTGGTAAGGGCGACGGGTTACGGTGGAGGAGGAAGGCTGGTATGGGCTGCAGGAATGGTAACCGGGGCGCGGTAATGGTCGAGTTCCTGTTGGTTTTCCTGCTTGTGGCAACCCTCTTTTTCTGCATGGTAGACTTCGGCTTTTTGCTCAACGCCAAGATGGTGATTACGGCTTCAG
>SESX01000305.1 GCA_004367365.1 Candidatus Acetocimmeria pyornia | reverse complement strand
CGGTCCTCAAGTCATGATCCGGAAGTTTTTCCAAGGCCCCCCGTGAGAGACCGATTACCGGGGCCAAGACGCCGAAAACGAATGCCTGGGGGTGAGGGTCTGGAGTAACAAGACAACGGGGATTCTTGATGTTGAGAGACCACCGGAGTTCATCCAGGAGGGGGCGGAGACGTTCCTCTTCAGCAGCATTCAACCTCCGGCAACGCCTAAGGATTCGACGGCAGGCCCAGTACCTGAGTGTAAGCTTACCGGAGGCTACCACCACAGGTAGAAAACAGATGGAGAGAAAGATATCCAACATGAAAGAAAGGTCGCGGTGGTCTAAAAGACTGGCCAGAAGGCTGTATAAGCCGTCCAATGGAGCGGCTTCCAGGTGATTAAGGGCTTGGCTTTGGGTGTGGGATAGGTCAGTAAAGAAAAAAACCGCCGGGAGAAGGAAGGGTAAGACAAGGGGTAAAAGGAAAAAACAAGCTTTCAAGGCTGCCTGCTTAACGGAGAAGAGGCCAATGAGGCCTAAAACCGTCAAGCCAATAATCCCCGACGTAATTAGGGTTTGAAAGATATACTGGTGTTCCAACAGGACCTCAAGAATTCCCGGCACAAGGACTGCTCCTCCCTGACCTTGTGTTTTCATGTCGCCCTGGCTCTTGGGTTTCTTCAATTCCAGCCGAAGGTTTTCTTTCTAGGGTTACCGTTCCCCGGGTCCTTTTTTCTGCTTCCTTTCGGCCTCCGAGACCAATTCCTCTAGGAGGTTAATAACCTCTTTGTTTGCCTTTGTTTTCCCTAAATCCAGTAGATGGTGAAACATAGGCTGGGCGAAGTCATCCAAAAGACCGCTTATTACTTCCCCGGCAACTCTTTGCATGAACTCCTGCCGGCTGAGAACCGACCGGTACCGGTAGGCATTACCAGTCCTTTCTACCTCCAGGATACCCTTTTTTGCCAAGTTTTTCATGGTAGTCATCACCGTCGTATAGGCGATGTTTCTCTCTTTGTGTAATTTTTCAAAAACATCACGCACCGTTACTTCTCCTGATGCCCAGACAATCTCCATGACATTGGCCTCAAGTTTACCAAGTACTTTCTCCAAACCCGATTCGTGTGGTTTAAAACTGCGGATCATCTTACCGTACATAACCCCAACCTTCTTTCCCATTCGAAAGCTCACTTGTTGTTGGTGCCGCCTTACAGGGCGGTGCTGTGAAATTATGAAAATTTCCAGTTCCTTTGAGCCGGGTCGTCCGGAGCGCGACTGGTTGCCGTAGGCCTGGACGGTTCTCCATCTATTTTACAACAGACTTCATACGATGTTCAATAGTAGACAGTCGGGGATAGTGTCAAGGCACTGTAGGAAATAGAAACGGCAAACTTGAAGAAAGCGTACACCGCAAC
>SESX01000304.1 GCA_004367365.1 Candidatus Acetocimmeria pyornia | reverse complement strand
TGGTCAACGAGAAGTCGTCGAAGTCGTTCGGGTCAAGATAGTAGAACGCTATCGTCGTCCCAGACGGGAATCGATTGAATCCAAGCGCAGCTTGCAGGTTTTCCAGCAGCCCGAAATCGTATACAAACACCCCGCTGTCCGGTGCCGTTTCCCAGGCAAAGAACACAACAGGCGCAACCTTCACATTGTTGATGGTATACGTCCCATCAAGCCAGCTGTCCGGGTAGATAATGTACCGCGGACCATCGTAGATGTTGTACCAGCGGATCGGCCTCGCCATGTCCACAACCTGTGAACCGGACTGCACGACCCCTCCGTACATCTTCAAGGAACAGAAGGTGTTGATAACGGAACTGACCGTCTGATTGTGCGGTGGATTCCAGCTTCCAGGATTCACAATCACAAAGAAAGGCACATAATCGATCTCGGTGGGATCGAGGTTCTCATCCTCGTCCACAATGGTGACACGGACGTTACACATCACACCACAGCCGTACTCCAATATCCCGGGCTCCACCGTGATCGTGGAAACGGTGTCAACGATCTTGAGTTGGTCTTGATCAATAAGCCGTTCATCGAAATCTGCCGCCACTATGAGAACAAGTGTGTCCATGTTCTCGAAACGGCCAGCGTCATCTTCGAGGTCAGCGTCGTGAATATCAGCGCGATAAGTCTGCTTGTGCTGCGGCAAGTTCGAAACCGTCGCATTAAATGGGGAAGGATCGACATCTTCATCGACATAGAGCCATGTACCTTCGCGCCAAACGATACCGAGGGAGGTGTCGCCGAGCTCATGTTCCATCTGATTAACGTTCTGCCAATCCTTGCGGTCGCCTACTTGGACCCATACCTTGTTGTCGGTGCCGTCCACCCAATAGTAAATCCCGGACTGATTAGGAATTTCCTTAAATGTCGCGTCTTCTTCCTTGATGTATGCACCTGTCTTAAAATCAAAGATTACCAGATCGGCAGTGAACTCACCCGGAGGGCATGCCCCAAGTTCGCGGTCATCCACCACCACCCAGAAACGCCTGCCCTCCCAGATCTGCGTAATTTTGTTGCCCTGAGAGTCTGCGAAGTATGCGTCGAAAGCCCATCCCACAGCTGACGCTGCTACCAAGAGCACCGCTAGAACTAAATTTCTCTTTATCAAGGGCACCTCCTTTCACCCCTTTCCGGCCCGGCTTTCCGTCCCTCGTCGATACAGTCCCCCATTGAGGTGGAAAACCTGCCAAATTTCGCCCAAAAGTCTAGCCCTTTCCACGCCCGAAGTCAAAATATTTCCGTGCTATCTTGGCTCGTAGGACACGCTTCCCGTCCCGGGAGGACTTCCAGTCAACCAAAGAAAAAGGGGCGGGAACACCCGCCCCCAAAACGGGCACAAGACCCAGGGCCCTATTTCATTCTGTCCCTACTCCCTCTTCCGCCGGCGCAAATAGCTCAGAAAACGCATACGACAACGAG
>SESX01000303.1 GCA_004367365.1 Candidatus Acetocimmeria pyornia | reverse complement strand
CGCCTGGAAGAACTGCAGGAGAATGGTCTTGACCAACTCATCGAGGGACTGGCCAGGTTCTCCAAGAAACAGTGGATCCAGGCACAAGCCAAGGAAGTTGAGGCAAAGTGGGCCAAGGAATTGGGCCCTGCCCTCGTGTTTAGGCGGCTCTGGGAAGAGCTCAACCTTGACCGGATTCTGAAAAAGCTTCTCGCCGGCACGCAGATAACCACCAATGTTGAAGAAGCCGTATTTGCCATGGTGTTGAACCGTCTTTGCGATCCCCAATCCAAACTTGGGGTAAAACGGTGGTTGGAGACCGTCTACCGCCGAGAGTTTGAACACCTTGAACTTCACCATTTCTACCGGTCCCTGGACTTTTTGGCCGAGCACAAGGACCAGATTGAAATTGAGCTCTTTGACCGGGTCAGAGATCTTTTCAACGTTGAGTTGGACCTTGTCTTTTGGGATACCACTTCAACATACTTTGAAGGTCAAGGACCAGAAGGTCTGGCTGAGTACGGGTTTTCAAAAGACAACCGGTCAGACCGGCTGCAGGTCCTGATCGGGATCCTGATGACCAGGGACGGGACCCCTGTGGCCCACCAGGTCTTTCCCGGGAACACAGCCGATGTTGACACCTTCCGGGCGGCCATGGATGATCTAAAGGGTCGGTTTATGCTGCGCCGTGTTATCCTGGTCGGAGACCGCGGTATGGTAAGCAAGAGGGTTCTCAGAGAGATCGAGGCTTCAGGCCTGGAGTACATTGTTGGCGTGAGGATGCGGAAGCTCAAGAGCATGGCCGAGGTTTTGAGCCGGGCCGGGCGCTACCGTGACGTCAAGGAGAACCTCAAGGTTAAGGAAGTCCTGCATGAAGGTACTCGATACATCGTCTGCTTTAACCCCGAAGAAGCCGAACATGATCGAAAGGCCCGTGAAGCGATGGTGGCAAAGCTCGAGGAAAAGCTCAGGTCTAACGGCCTGAAAGCCCTCGTCGGCAACCGTGGCTACCGCCGGTACCTCAAGATTAAGGGAGCTGAAGCTGCCATTGACCAGAAGGTCCTCAAAGAAGAGGCGCGGTTTGATGGCAAATACGTTCTTCAGACAAACTCCGTACTTCCGCCCGATGAGGTAGCCCCTGCATACAAAGGGCTCTGGCAGGTAGAGAGGGCCTTCCGGGAACTGAAGTCAGGTCTTGATCTTCGGCCTATATATCACTGGACGGAAGAACGCGTCAGAGGCCACATCATGGTTTGCTTTCTCTCCTTTGTGTTGGAGACTACCCTCAGAAAGAAGCTGAAGGAAACCGGGTCTGAAGCACCCTATCATCAGATCCTCCACGATCTTCAGCAACTGAAGGCTGTGAAGATCAACCTCGAAGGCCAAACCTACCTTGCCCGGACGGAACTTACAGGAGAAGCCTTCGATGTGTTCAAGGCATTAGGGCTTAGGCCTCCGTCGCGGGTACAAGTTGTGCCGCCTGTCTAAAG
>SESX01000302.1 GCA_004367365.1 Candidatus Acetocimmeria pyornia | reverse complement strand
TGGATATGTTTCGTCGTGCGGTGGCGGAAATCCTTGAGCTTTTGGATCGGCATCTCATGGCGGTGCGGGATGTGAAGCGGTATGAGTTACATGACAGGCGTCCGCGGACGATGAAGACCCTGGTGGGTCCGGTGACCTTCTGGCGGCGGTATTACTGGGACCGAGAGGAGAAAGAGTGGGTTTTCCTGCTGGATAAGGCTTTAGGGTTAACGGAGGACCATATAAGCCCGGGGTTGTTGCAGTTGATGTTGTTGTGGGCGACGAAGGGGCCTTCTTATCGAGATACGCGAGATCGGCTGAAAGAGGCATATGGGATGCAGGTACTGAGTCATGAGGGCATACGTCAGGCGGTGTTGGAGGTGGCCCTGGCCATTGAGCGTCAGGATGCCAACCGAGTGATTGAGCAATGCGAAGAGGGCAAACCCAAACGTCGGGTTGAGGCGTTATTCATCGAGGCGGATGGGGTCATGGTACGGATGCAGGGGCGGGGTAGTAGAAAGAAGTTGCGCGAGGCGAAGGTAGTGGTAGTGCATGAAGGTTGGGAGCAGCGATATTCAGGAGGGGACGGAGAGGAATATCGACTGAAGAACCCGTTCTTTGTGGCGGGCTTTGAGAATGCAGAAGAGTTTTGGGAGCGGGTGAGGGGTCAGTTAGCGGCACGGTATGAGGACATAGACAAGATTCCGGTGATAGTGAACGGAGATGAAGAGGCGTGGATTCGGCAGGGGGCGGATGTATTTCGGTGGGGTCTTTATCAGTATGATCGCTGGCATCTGAGCAGAGCCTTACGGTCGGCGTTGTGGGGGTCCTGGTGGCAGAAGGCTTATCGGGCGCTGAAGCGTGAAGATCTGGGCACGGTAGCCGCGGTGGTAGCAGAGGCTGAGCAACAGACCACAGATCCTCGAAGACGCCAAGCACTGAGCAAGATTCGCGAGGCCATAGCTGCCCATCATGAATCGATGCGAGATTACCGGCAGCGTCTACGAGAGATGGGATACCAGGTTCCCTCCTCCTGGCGTGCCATGGGGGCGGCGGAATCCAATGTGGACCGATTCAAGATGCGGCTGGGGAAGCGGGGCCGTGCCTGGTCGGTGCGTGGTGCTCAGGCGGTGATGACGTGCTTGGGGAAGTTGTACGAGAATGTGCTGCCGCAGTACGTTTCACGGCAGCTGCAACGGCTGAAGGTATGGGTTCTGGATCAACTGGAGGCAGGGGCAGGACCACTGACTGTGGATTGTACTCCACCGCCGGTAGGGGTGCGTCGGGGAACCTTCCCGGCATTGCAACATGGCACCAAAGGGTTTGCTCCCTTGTTCCGTGAAATCCTGCGCTTCCAGAATCCATAGTTTTCCAGTGGCCAAGGAGCGGGGAAATGCCCCCACAACTTGTTGACACAGTCCCAGTGGTGAGCGTATAAACTTTTGGTAGGCAACTGGTGGGGTGGCATAGTAAAGAGACCTCACCGGGGGT
>SESX01000301.1 GCA_004367365.1 Candidatus Acetocimmeria pyornia | reverse complement strand
GGCGGCTCCGGGCCGCAGCCACAAACTCGCGGTGGCTGCGGCTGGTCCTCCGCCGCCTGCGGTTCTTGAACTCGTTCGCTGATTGATGGCCGCTCAGGAAGCCGACACCTACCGGTCTATTGGTACTTTTAATCATAATGCTGTTTCCGGGCATAGTCAACTGTCTTGTCACCTGTAAAAACAAAAAATATGCTCGTTACCTGAGCACAGCTGCCTGGTCAAAAACGGCTAATCCTGGTCCTCCAACAGAAAACCCTTTTGCCTCAGTTTCTCTCGGATCGCGTTAAAGGTTTCAAGATTGGAAACCCTGATGGTGTGTAGGTGAACACCTTCGGTTAAAGAACTCAGAAGTTTCGCTCCCGTGATTTTGAGACCCTCCATGAAGCGGTCGACATCGACTTCAGAACGGAGCATCAGCATCCCGCTCAGTTGGCCGTAGAGAGGATGTTCGACGGTGACATCCACGACTTCACCACCCATCCTGACGATGGTTTTGAGCTCCTCCTCAACACCCTCCTTGGAATGGACACAGGCCAGAATCCGGGTCATACCAGGCACCTGCCCCACAGCGCCGGGGACGAGGTAGCCTCGCGGTGTAGCCAGGATCGTTTCCCCTTTGGCTCGCAGCAATGCGATGTCTTGAACAATAACCTGGCGGCTCACCTGAAACTGCCGGGCTAGTTCACTACCTGTAATCGGTTCCCTCCGGCCTTTCAAGACATCGAGGATTTGCTTCCGCCTGTCCTCTGCCCAGTCTTCCATGCCTTTTTGCCCCTCCCGACCCCATTCTTCCCCATTGCCTGGGTCTTATCTTCTCCTCTCCATGACCAGGGGTAAAATCCTTTCCCCCGCAGTCCCGTGGCGTTGCGCACCAGTTGCATCACGGGCCGTTCTCGGCGGGCTCCGATTCGGTTTTCGGCCACCTTTTACGAAAATGCCACCATCCCCTCGCCCGGGGTGCTCCTCCACGCGCCTTTTTTATTCTTTGGCCCTCCGGGCCTGCGGCATAACCGTTCTCGCTCCGGAGCACCCCGGGCGTGCAACCTTTGCGAAATAGCTCCTCCAATTTTCATCCTCCGTGGTGCGCCGGTTGAGAGGAGTCATGGGCCACTACTACCCATCATGATCGCATCTTCCCTGCGCCCCTTACCACATGGCCTTTTCTATAATTAAGCTGGCAAATCCTTTTCCTATTCCCAAGATGCATGATTATAGAAACATTATCCCTTACTCCTTGCCTTTCAGAGTACATTCCAAGTTAGCCACCCAGAGGCCAACTTCGCGCTAAGTTCCATGTCCTTCCTTCGGCTTCCTTCACACCCCACCGTTGCCAGGGGCGCCCCTGGCCGCTGGTTGGGCGATAGGCCTTCTTTCACCTCATCTGCCCAGCAGACAAACTCACTAACGTTAAAAGCCCCGGGGAAAACCCGGGGCAAGAAGGTATCCGGCAGCGACCTACTCTCCCAGAAGCT
>SESX01000300.1 GCA_004367365.1 Candidatus Acetocimmeria pyornia | reverse complement strand
GGGGGAGATACCACTGCTGCCTGACCAGGCCTCACCTTTTTACAGCCGTTTTGGGACTTGACCAAGAGGATCCATCCAACCCTTTGCTTTATGACGGAGTGGTAAAGCGTTTTGAGTTTACATATGAACTGGCCTGGAAGTTAATTAAACTCTATTTGGAATTTGAAGGGATAGCCACCGTTAACTCGCCGCGGACAGCTTTTAAGGAGGCCTTCGCGGTGGGGATTATTACCGACGGACAAATCTGGATGGATATGATCGACTCTCGTAATCTGACTGTCCATACATACAATGAGCAAATGGCCAAGCATATTTATGATAAGGCTAAAGAGTATTTTCCCGTATTCGCTGCCCTCGCAAGCAAGTTGGAGGAGGGGCTTCGATGAATCTCGGGTTGCCTGAGGAAACAATACAAGCCATAGTTAAAGAACTGAAAAAAAGAGAAGAGGTTTTCAGGGCGGTGATCTTCGGCTCTCGGGCCCGCGGGGATAGCAAGTATAACTCCGATATTGACCTGGCCATCTACTGTGAAGGTGAGCTACCACCCGGCCTTCGGTTAGATTTGGATGAGGCAGCTGGGATATACAAGATCGATGTTATAGACATGAACGGCCCCTTGGATGACAAGCTGCGCCGACGAATAGAAAACCAGGGCGTGGAGATTTACCGTCGGGACTGACAGAAAGGACGACAGTCGGAAGGTGTACAGCCACTTCCCGCAATGGTACGCAAGGCATCACTCGAGAGAGACCCCACACGAGCCGCCCCTAGTCTCCCCACAGCCTCTCCCACGCGCCCTCATAGTGTTTCAGCCGTTCGGCGAAGGCCTCGTAATCGATGTGTCGCTTGCGGTTGTCCGGGCTGTGCGGGCGGCCGTTCCTGCCCGGCGTCCGGAGCCATCTCTCGAACTCGTCCTTCAGCCACCGATCCAGCAGCCTCGTCGGCACGATGTAGTACCTGTTGACCTCGCCGACCTCCCCGAGGCTGACGAGCACGGTGAAGTCCCCCCGGTCGGTGAGCTCGCGAAAGATGGCCCCGTCCTTCTTGACGACCCACTGCCAGATCTTCACGTCCGCGGACTTGGTCTTCACGCGTAGGCGAACCGTCCTCTCGTCCCTGCTGGCCAGTATGTCAAAGGCAGGCGCGTTTCTCGGCGCGAGAGCGGCGATTATCCCCTGCTTGAGCAGCTCTGACATGACGGCATATTCACCCGCGTTACCGATAAGATTCCCAAGCCCGGCCCTTATCCTACCCGTCCCCATCGGCTTTCCCTCCGCACAGAGATCAGTGGGGGGTGAGGTTCACCCCCTTACGTCCTTCGCCCAAACCCATTAACTTCCTGCAGGGCACGGCCGAGCGCAAGGACGAACCGGCCCGGGACGGCGCCTCAGCGCCCCCGGGCCGGCTCGACTTTCCGTGCGCCCGGCATGGGCGTTGTCTATAGGGTGAAAGTCCCGAACAACGAAGGTAGCAGTAG
>SESX01000030.1 GCA_004367365.1 Candidatus Acetocimmeria pyornia | reverse complement strand
AAGAGCACTACTGTTTCCTTTGGTGCGCCTGAACTGGGTCCGTGGGGTCTTTACGTTCCTGTTCACAAGAGAGACCGGGACCTTGAACGGGGTGGAGGGCAAGGAAACGAAATCTGGATCATCGATCCCGAAACCGGGAAGATCCGCTGGCGGGTGCCGATCCCGGGCCCGGTGAGTTCAGGACTAGCAGTCTTGGAGCGAATCCTCCTTTTCGGGTCATCCAGCTTACGTGTCTACGCCCTGGGCAGTATTGCGGTTGAGGTTAACCAGAGGATGGTGGCGTTCAGCGTTCTACCGCCTTTTCTTAAAGAGCGGCGTACCAATGTACCGGTCCGTGAGGTAGCCGAAGCCATGGGGTGGGCAGTTAAATGGAAACCGCAGACCAAGGAGATCAAGTTGGAGAGAAACGAGCGCACGGTTGCGTTTTCCGTGGACTCACCAGTGGTGTTGGTGAACGGGGAGATGGTTGAAGTGGAAAAACAGGTGGAACTGGTGGCCGGTCGTGCGGTACTACCGGTGAGACCCTTGGTTGGACTCCTCGGGGGTCGGGTTGATTGGGATCCAGAAACCCTTACGGTTAAGATCTGGAACTAGTCGTCCATGCCGCCCCGGCGGCACCACGGAGGGGAAAAATCAGGAATAAGCGCGTTGTTACAGTCTGCATAAGGGATACCAACGGACATGTAGGCGCAGGCTTGCTGAGCGGCGGTAACCGGACGAGTTCAAGAACCGGAGGTGGAGGGGGACCGGCCGAAGCCACCGCGCGTTTGTGGGTGCGGCCCCGAGCCGCCGAGGTTCATTGCAAACATCCGGTGCGCGTGACGCCGCGAGGGAAGGCCGGCGCCGGTGGGAGATTTTCGTAATAATGCTCCATGCCGCCTCTGAAGCGACACTACCACGGAGGATAAAAAGAGGGGCGAAGAATAAAGAGGCGAGTAAAGGGGCAACCCTGGCGTGGGAGACCCGGACATTGACGAAAAATAGGCAGGGAGGGAAGGGGTTGGCGAGAGAAAAAAACGGACTCCTCATGGTCTATACCGGGGACGGAAAAGGGAAGACCACGGCGGCACTGGGTTTGGCCTTAAGGGCCATCGGGCACGGGAAAAAGGTTTACATGGTGCAGTTTATGAAAGGGAGCCGCACCTACGGCGAGATCCTGGCGGCAGAAAGGTACCTGCCCCATTTGACCATTGTCCCCAGTGGACGGACGGGTTTTGTGAACCGGCAGAACCCGGACAGCGAAGATATCAGGCTGGCAGGGCAGGCCCTGGAGCTGGGCCGGGAGGCGTTAACCTCTGGTAATTACCAGCTGGTGATCTGGGATGAGGTTAACGTGGCCCTTGATTACGGTTTGATTGGTCTGAAGGATGTTCTTGCGGCCCTGGAGCAGCGTCCGGATGGGGTGGACCTCGTGCTTACGGGCCGGAATGCGCCCGAGGAGGTTATCACCCGGGCCGACCTGGTGAGTGAGGTCAGGCAGGTCAAGCACCATTACGAGGGCGGGGTCCAGGCTAAGGCTGGGATCGAGTATTGAGGACAGAAGGTTGCGGCTAGGGCTGGTAAGGACAGGGTCGGCAGAAGGCGGGGTCGAGGGATGAGGATCAAGGTGCACTTTTTCGCGCATTTCAGGCAGATCACCGGACACAAGACCCTCGAGGTGGAACTTGAGCCGGGGCAGGTCGATGTCAGGGACCTGCTGCGCCTCCTGCTTGCCAGGTTTCCCGGCCTGCAGGAGTACATCACCCTGGGGGATGAGGAGGTAACAAGACGGACGGTCCTGGTTGTGGTTGCTGACCGCCTGGTGGCCGGTGATAAAGAACTGGAAGAAGGAGATGAGGTCAAAATTCTACCCCCCATTGTCGGGGGCAGCGGAAATAATCTTGAGGAGGGGTGTTCTTGATGTTCAAGGGAGGCTATCAGGGGAAGGTTCTTTGGGTTGACCTGGGACAGAGAAAGATTGAAACCAGGGAACTTGACCCGGGACTGGCGCGCAAGTATATTGGGGGGAGCGGTATAGGTGCACGGCTCCTCTACGACTTGACAGGGGCCGATACAGACCCCTTGGGGCCGGATAACCCGTTGATTTTTCTGACCGGGCCTTGCGCCGGAACCAGGGTTCCCACTTCAGGGCGGCACCAGGTGGTGGCGAAGTCGCCCCTTACCGGCATCTGGGGGGAAAGCGATATCGGTGGGACATGGGGGAAACAGTTGAAGGAGGCCGGCTTTGACGGGGTGGTGGTTACTGGTGAGGCCGAGAGACCGGTGTACATCTGGATTGCGGATGGACAGGCTGAAATCCGGGATGCAGGGCATTTGTGGGGTAAGGATACTTATGAAGTAGATGTGCTCCTGCGGGAAGAGACAGACTCCAATGCCACGGTTCACGCCATCGGACCGGCCGGGGAAAATCTGGTGCCCCTGGCGTCCATCATGAGTGACGGCAAGCACGGCCGGGCTGCCGGACGCTGCGGCCTGGGTGCCGTGATGGGGGCCAAGAAGCTCAAGGCCCTGGTGGCCAGGGGTACCGGGCCGGTGGCCACGGCGGACCCGGACAAGATCTCCGAAATGGTAGCCGCCATCGCTGGACCTGCCCGGGAAGGGCTGAAGGGGTTCAGTAGTTTCGGCACGGGCGGTGGTGTGATTGGAATTGAGCAGCTTGGTGACCTGCCCATTAAGAACTGGTACCAGGGGAAATGGGAAGAAGGGGCCCAGCGTATTTCGGGTCAGCGGATGGCCGAGACCATTTTGACCGGGCGTTACTTCTGTGCCGGTTGTTTCATCGGCTGTGGGCGTGAAGTTAAGATTTCAGAAGGCCCTTACGCCCCTGTTGAAGGGGCTGGACCCGAGTACGAAACCCTGGCGATGTTTGGGGCCATGGCTCTCATTGACAACCTGGAAGCCATTGCCCGGGCCAACGAGGTGTGCAACCGGTTGGGGTTGGATACCATTTCCACCGGAGGCGTGGTCTGCTTTGCCATGGAAGCCTACGAGAAAGGGATCCTCTCCAAGGAAGATACAGATGGCCTCGAGATCAGGTGGGGTGACCCGGATGTACTGGTGCAGTTGATCGACAGGATTGCCAGCAGGCAGGGTATTGGAGTACTCCTGGGACAGGGGGTAAAGAAAGCGGCCGAAGAGCTGGGCGGGTTGGCCCTGGAGTTTGCCATCCACACCAAGGGTCTGGAATTTCCGGCCCATGACCCCAGGGCACACAACAGCCAGGCCGTGTCATACGCGACATCCAACCGGGGTGCATGTCACCTCCAAAGCTTTTCCCACATGTTCGAGAAGTCCTGCACGATGCCCGAGCTGGGTTACCCTGAGGTCATGGACCGTTTTGGTATCGAGGGCAGGGGGCGGATGGCCGCCGTGATGCAGGACTTAATGTGTCTTTTCGATTCCCTCAAGATGTGTAAATTTATGGTTGCCGGAGGAATCAAGGTTCACCACCTGGTGGATTTCTTGAACGCGGTTACGGGCTGGGATTTTGACCAAGAGGAACTTATGCGGGCCGGGGAACGTATCTTTAACCTGAAGCGCCTTTACAATGTCAGGTGCGGGGTGAGCCGGAAGGACGACACCCTTCCCGACCGGATCCTTGTCCACCGCCGCGGCGCAGGGGGTGCAGCCACCAACCTGCCTCCCGTGCACGAAATGCTCAGCCAATATTACGAACACCGGGGATGGGACGAGATGGGCGTGCCCCGTCCGGACAAGCTGGCCGAACTGGGGCTTGATGAACCCGAGGCCGGCTGAGCCTATTGTGAGCTTTTTGGACGGTACCTCCCCCTGGGGGGAATTGGATGGGGAAGAACCGGGCCCAGAGATAGGACCACCTGTAGCGGAGGATACAGCCAATGCATGAGCTTGATGCGTACCGAACCCTCTACTGCCCGGCCCAGGCCGAGATTACCGCCAAGAAGTCACGCTTTATCGCCTCCGTGGCCCCGGCAGACTCGGAGGCAGGAGCCTTGGGTCATGTTGCTGCCGTTCGGGGCCAGCACCGGGATGCGACCCACAATGTCTATGCCTACCGGGTGGGATTGGGTCCAGAGGTGCACCGTTATTCTGATGATGGCGAACCGAACGGTACCGCCGGGGTCCCGGTTCTGGAGGTTCTGAAGAAAGAAGGGCTCCGAAACGTTGTGGTGGTGGTGACCCGTTACTTCGGTGGGACCCTTCTGGGGGCCGGGGGGCTGATTCGCGCGTATGGGAAGGCGGCGGCGGAGGGTATTCGGGCTGCCGGTGTGGTACAGATGCTGCGCCACCGGGAACTCTCCGTGGTTCTCGACTATCCCCACCTTGGGAAGGTGGAAAACGAAATACGTGCCTTGGGCCAGGTGGTCGGTGAAATCCGGTACGGTGTCCGGGTCGAGATCACTGTTTACTGCCGGCCCCAGGCCGAGGATGAGCTGGTTTCCAGGTTAATGGATTTGACAGGCGGCCGGCTTGAAGTTAGAAGGTACGGGTGGGAGTACCTGGCGGAGAACAACGGGGTCTGCTGGAAGCCCAGGTAAGTAGTAGCTGAGACTGGTCAAGAGCGGTTAAGGGAACCACAAAAGTCGGGTGAACCCTGATGGTGTCTGCGTTCCAAGAGAAACTAAGGCGGTTAGAAAAACTTGTGGGCCCGGAACGGGTAAGGTTTGATGAACCCATGGCCTGGCACACCTCCTTCCGGATCGGGGGGCCGGCGGACTGCCTGGTGCAGCCCCTGACCCTGCGGGAGCTAAAGTTGACCCTGGATTTCTGCCAGGGCGAAGGGGTACCGTACCTGATCATGGGTAACGGGACCAACCTTCTCGTACGGGACGGGGGTATCCGCGGGGTGGTGATCAAGATGGTCAGGGGTTTTGATGGTATTTCCCGGCGGGGCAGCCTTTTGGTCAGTGGGGCTGGGGCGCTGCTGGCACGGGTTTCGGGGCGGGCGGCGGAGGAAAATCTCGCTGGCCTAGAGTGGGGTATTGGTATCCCAGGGACCCTTGGGGGTGCTGTTTTCATGAATGCCGGGGCCTACGGCGGGGAAATGAAGGACGTGGTGGAAGAGGTGGTCACCCTGCACCCGGCTACCGGTGAAACCCGGTCCTGGAGCTGTGGTGAACTGGGCTTAAGTTACCGCTCGAGTATTTTCCAGGAGACAGATGATGTGATCCTGGAGGTTGCGCTCCGGCTGAAGCCGGGGTCACGGGCGGTGATCGAGGGGGAGATGAAGACGTATACCGAGCGCAGGGAGGCCAGGCAGCCGCTCAACTGGCCCAGTGCCGGTAGTGTCTTCAAGAGGCCTCCTGGATATTACGTGGGACCACTGATCGAGGAGGCTGGACTGAAGGGGTACCGGAATGGTGACGCCCAGGTTTCCGAACTACATGCAGGTTTCATTATCAACCGGGGTCAGGCCACGGCCCGGCAGGTCCTGGAGCTTATTGAAATCATCCAGGAGCGGGTTGAAGGGCTCTTTGGGGTGCACCTGGAGACTGAATTGAGGGTGGTGGGCGAAGACCAAGAGGATGGTGCGGGTTGATATGGAGTTTAACCGGATGTTGAAGGAGGAAAGGGTTATTCTTTTTGACGGGGCCCTGGGGACCATGCTCCAGGAGGCTGGCCTGCCTCCAGGGGAATGCCCAGAACTGTGGAACCTGAAGCATCCCGAAAGTGTCGCAGCCGTACACCAGGCGTACGTGGAAGCTGGAGCCAAGGTGGTGGAAACCAATACCTTTGGCGGCAACACCATTCGTCTTTCCAGTTATGGCCTTGAGAAAAAGGTCGAAAGCATTAACCGGCATGGGGTTGAACTGGCACGGCAGGCGGCAGCGGGGAGGGCCTTGGTGGCCGCTGCGGTTGGGCCGACAGGACGGTTCCTGGAACCGGTGGGAGACCTGAACCGGAAGAAGGCAGAGGAAGCCTTTACCCGCCAGGTGGCCGGTCTTTTGATGGGGGAACCGGACCTCATCATCGTTGAATCGATGTCCGACCTGGAAGAGGCTCGCTGTGCCCTGGCGGCGGTCCGAAAGCTTACTGAGCTTCCGGTGGTGGTCCAGATGACCTTTGAGCGTGGTGGCCGGACCATCTTTGGGATTGGTCCCGAGGAGGCGGCCCGGGTCCTGGTATCGGAGGGGGCCGACGTGGTGGGGGCCAACTGTTCGGTCGGCCCTCAAGAACTGCTTCCGGTGGTGGAGAAGATGGCCCAGGTGGTTAAGGTACCGGTCAGCGTGCTTCCTAATGCCGGCCTCCCCGAAATCAGAGGGGACAAGACGGTCTATCCTGTTGGTCCCGAAGCTTTTGCCTCCTGGGTCCCAAAGCTGGTTGCAGCCGGGGCCAGGGTTGTCGGTGGCTGCTGTGGCACAAGCCCCATTTACATCCAGGTGATGGCCGAGGTCATCAAGGATTTATCCTTTGAGGGGTAAATGGGTGATGGGCGTTAACCCCTCTAAGACATGATCCATACCGGCCGGGTGACGTGTCAGGACTCCCGCGGCATATTGGGTTTGTAGGGTTTTCCGCGCGGGTCATCGCGGCCTGGTTCCCCGGCCTCAAAGAGTTCCCCAAGGGTGACGAGCTGGTAACCCTGGGCACGCAGGTTCTGGATGATGGTGGGCAGGGCCTGGTGGGTTTGGCGGCAGGAATCACTGGCGTGAAAGAGGAGAATTGCACCCGGAAAGATTTCCCTGGTGACCCGCCGGATCATGTAGTCTACTCCGGGGTTCTTCCAGTCCATGGAATCCACCGACCAGATGATGGTTTCATAACCAAGCTCACGGGCGGTGGCGACCACCAGGTCGTCGTAATCACCGTAGGGAGGCCGGAAGAACCGTGGTTCCACCCCGCTTACCTCCTTGATAACCCGGTGGGCCCTGGAAATGTTTTTGGCAACCTGTTCCCTGCTGAACTGGCTCAGGTTATCATGTTTGTCTCCATGGCTGGCAATCTCATGGCCGGCCTCTACTATTTGTTTGACGAGGTTGGGGTGCTCTTTCGCCCACGGAGCGGCGACGAAAAAGGTCGCCTTTTGGTCAAACCGGTCAAGAACAGGTAGGATCAGGGGTAGGGTTCGGCTTCCCCACCCAATGTCAAAGGTAAGGGCCAGGAGTTTCTCCTGTGTTTTGACGTAGAAAACCGGTGGGTCAGAACTGCGAGCCCTGTAAATGACTTCTTGCATCACGGGCTCTTCCCTTGGGGCCAACGAATCAAAAACAAGATAGCCGCCAGCCAAGACGAAACCGGCCAGTACCCAGACGAGAGCTTTTCTGGGAATGAACATCGGCCTCAACCCCCTTGATAAAATGTTACCGGCTTGGGGCCGGGAATATGCTACACTTTTGACGGGAGAGGGAACTTGAAGGAATTCGTGAACCATCACAGCAAGAGGTGTCAAGTATGGCGAAACAGTATGTAAGGGAACTTGAACCTGGGGTGCGGGTAAGGTCTGTTTTTATCGTCGTCGAAAAACAACTGCTCCCGTTTCGTGACCCTTCTAAGGGCTCCTACCTATCCCTGGTCCTTGCGGATAAAACCGGTACCATCGAGGCCAAGATATGGGAAGGCGCACGGGATATTGATGCCTGGTTGGAAGAAGAGAGCCTGGTGCGTGTCACCGGGGTGGCTGATGTCTACCGTGGTGTCTGCCAGGTAAACGTATCGGAGCTGGTGCCGGTTTCCGACCAGGAGGTCGACCTCAAGGACCTGCTTCCATCGGTAGACAAGGACGTGGGGATGCTGTTGGCTACCCTGGATGAGAAAATTGAGTCGGTCAGCAACCCTGTCCTGGCAGAATTCCTGGGGAGTTGGTTTTCCGAGGAGGATTTTCGGAAAGCTTTCGCCACGGCACCTGCGGCGAAGCGGATTCATCATTCCTACCTGGGCGGCCTCCTTGAGCATTCCCTGGAAGTATGTCGGATCAGCGAACTGTGCGCGGAAATGTTCCGGGATTCTAACCGTGATTTACTGGTGGCCGGATCCCTCCTTCACGATGTAGGTAAAGTCTTGGAGTACCGCTATCTGAGAACCATCGACATCACCACCAGGGGAAGGCTCCTTGGGCATACTGTTATGGGCTACGAAATGGTCAGGCGGCGGGCAGAACGTCACCCCGGTTTCCCCGAGGGGTTGTTGACCCACCTGGGGCACCTTATTTTAAGCCACCACGGGGAAGGCAGTTACGGTGCGCCCGTGGTACCTCAAACGGTGGAAGCAGCTGTCCTGCACTATTCTGACCTTTTGAGCAGCAAAGTGAAGCAGTTTTCCCAGGTGGTGGAGCGCAGCACGGGGAACAGGTGGACCTCGTACGAGAAAACCCTCGGGCGAAGAATATACACGGGCGGCCTGGAGGAAACTACAGAGCAGTGAGAAGCCTATCATGCCGACACCCTGGGGTTACGTACGCATCAAGTGTTGACGGGGGCACAAAGGACCGAAAATTCAACTGTTGACGGGAGTGAGGGGTTTGAGCAAGGGCGGTATACCGGTGCTTGATATCCTTTCAACTATCTCGGTAACCGTTTTGGCTTTCCTCACTTATTACTCGGTCCGGGCGTCCCAGGGTATGGTCAGGGAAATGCGAGAGGTTCGGCTTGCCCAGTTCAAGCCTCTGCTGCACCCGCGCCTGGTGGCCCAGGAGGGAAAAGACCGGGAGCAGCAGGCCTTGAAACTTGTTATTGAGAATATCGGGGAGGGTCCAGCCCTTGACGTGGACCTCCATGTCAGGGGTGGGTTCAAAGGCTCTTGGCACACCGATTTCCTGGCCGAAGGCCAGAGCCTTTCCAGGGAGGTTGCAGGGCGGGGAGGGAATCAGAAACAGGCACAGGTGAGGTCGGAGAAGGGCGGCAGCGAAAAAGAGGTCGGAGACCAGGTTCTGTCCGGAACCAGGGTAGTTATAAAGGCCGCCTATAAAGACCTGTTCGGGAATCCCATCAAGGTAGAGGTGGAGTATGCAGTGGACCAGGAAGGAGACGGGCTTCGGACGCGGCTGGTGCGTACTTTATTGGAAGGGTAATGAGGAAGGGCAGCAAGGTGAAGGATTCTTAGGGGTCGGGGTCGAAATTGAACCGAGTTTTCCGGTCGGACCAGGGGACTGGTGAGGCAACGGTCCTTTTTTATTGTAGCTTTAATTATAGCCTCTTGTGGTAGCTGGCAGGGCTGCTTGTTTGATCCTTTGCAGTCGAAAGCCGGATGATGCAGGCACATGACGGGTGCCAACGAATGGGTAGGAGCGAAGAGGACGGCACCGTATGGATATTTTCGTGGTAGTGGTCCATGCCACCTCTGTACTTGACTTTATCGTCATCGTGGGTTCGGGAGAGACCTGGGAGGAGGGTGGAGGTTGGTAACTGTCGATACCATTAAGAGAGGGGTCTCCAAGAGCTGGAGGATTGTCGTTGATTTGTCCATGGTCCTGGTGCCGTGTATGCTTGCTGTTACAGTGCTTGAGGCCGTCGGCATCATGGACTGGCTGGCCGCCCTGGCTCAACCGGTAATGGATATTTTCAGTTTGCCAGGGGAAGCGGCAGTAGCCCTGGTTTTGGGTTACATAATCGAACCATATGCCGCTGCCGCGGTAGCAGTTGGTCTTGGGCTGGGCCCGCGGGAAATGACCATTGTCGGAACCATGCTCATGTTGTGCCACTCCTTGGTGCTGGAGACGGCTATTCTGGGTAAAGCTGGTGCCAGGACCACCCTGGTCTTGGCGGTGAGGCTGGTATCCTCGTTACTGGCGGGCTGGATGCTGGGGCTAGTTCTCTGAGGACTTGGGTCAAGGTGTTCCTGTTATTGACCTTGGGGCGGAGGGCCAGCCGGATTGAGGGGAGGAGTGAATTATGGATTGGGCTGCAGTGCTGGGCGACGGAATGGTAAGTGCAGGCCGAGTGGTGTTGAAGATTGCGGTTATAGTCACTGTGGTGATGATATCAATCGAAATCTTGAACGACAGCGGCCTACTCAAGCGCATTTCGCGACTGTTTTTTCCTTTGGTGAAGAGGATCCATCTTCCCGTCGAGGCAGGGGTTCCCATGGCAACCGGCTTTTTCATCGGGCTCACGTACGGAGCCGGTGTGATTATGCAGATGAGAAGGGAAGGTTCCTTTACACAGAACCAGTTGACGGTGGTTCTCATTTTCCTAGGGGTTGTGCACGCGGTAGTGGAAGATACGGTTATTTTTTCCAGCCTGGGTGGGAACCCGTTGGTCATGCTGGGGGCGCGGCTGGGCATCGGATTGCTCGTGACTTACACGGTGGCAAGGTATTTTGTGGGGAAAGAAAAACCAGCCAGGTTAGATGAGGGTATCCATGGGGCGCGCAGGACGACGAGTACTGACTAGAGGCCCAAGCCGCCCTGCGGTGAGGCGGCACCACGAAGCATGAAAATCCAACAAGCCGGTTGCTGCGGTTTGCACCAGGGGTACAACGAACAGGCAGGCGCGGGCTTCCTGAGGGGCGTTAGGGAACGAGTTCAAGAACCGCAGGCGACGGAGGAGCAGCCGCAGCCACTTGTCTGAGCCCGGAGGGCGAGTTTGTTGCTGCGGCCCGGAGCCGCCGAGGTTCATTACAAACTTACGGTGAGCGTAACGCACCGAAGGAAGGCTGGCGCCGTCAGGACATTTTCGTAGTAGGTGTCGGCCTTGAGGACTAAAGTGAAGCGCTTTCCCTGGGGACCTGTAAAGGGATTACATAAAATGCAGCGATATATCGGCAATCGTTGGTGAAGTGGGTGAACTTGGTCTATCGAGGAAATGAAAACGGGTGGAGGCGGTCAGGGGCCTAGTCTTGATTTGTGATCACGGACACGGAAACCTTGCTCGAACAAAGGTACAATGAAAATGAGAAAGATACCTTGTTCGGGGGTAACCCGCAGTGATGCAACGATTAGCAGATGTAATAAAGATGCTCAAAGCCATGAAGAAAATCAGGAACAATCCGGCTGCGATGCACTATTTCTCCCAGCTAAAAAACCTGGGTCAGGCCATGGAAAAGTTGTACCTGGTTGATTCCTGCCGGGCCTGCTCCAACGCAGTGGTACCGGTGCAGCGTACTGCTCGTGAACTGGAGCAGGTGGCCAGCACCCTTGATTTCGGTACCGAGTTAAAGGCCAAACTGCCGGGTCGTCCTTTGTTTCATCACGTTTTCAAGATCTCCGTCAGTGGGTGCCCCAATTCCTGTTCACAGCCCCAGATCAAGGATTTTGGCCTCCAGGGCCGGGCCCGCGTGGTGGAAAGTCCTGGTGCTTGTACCTGGTGTGCCGCCTGCGTTGACGCCTGCCCCGACGGGGCGGTAGATCTCTCCAAGGAAGGTCCGGTTTTGGACGAGGAGAAGTGCCTCCTCTGCGGGCGGTGTGCCCGTGCCTGTCCGTCCGAGGCTTTGGTGGTAAAGGAACGGGGATATACGGTGCTTTTGGGCGGCAAATTGGGGAGGCATCCCCGGCTCGCAAGGAGGTTCTTAACACTGGCGGGCGAAGCAGAGTGCTGCCAGGCCCTGGATGCGGTCATGGAATTCTACCTCCGGCATGGGGACGGCGAGCAACGGTTGGGGAGCCTCTTGGAAGAGCACTGGCGAGACTTCCAGGAACTCTGGGCTGAGGTATCAAAGTAGGATATGTGTTCAACTGCTTTCCTCCTGCTGGAGCTGGTGCCTGGTTTAGGGGTCTTTTTCCCACCTTCAAGGGACTAAGTCTGTCTTCAGAGGGATCTCCGTCGGTGTCTGAGTCAAGGACACAAAACTGGAAAGTACACCTATAAGGTCGCCCCATGAAAAAACCGTCCCCCCTGGAGACCGGACACAGGCCCAGTATCCCGGGGACGGCCATTTTTTTGGCTTTCTCGGCTCGTACGCGCTCTCCAGGACGAGTTGACGGCGGTGCCGCGGGAGTGATGGTGCTGTTTACCGCGTTACGCCGACCTGCACAGAAACCTTTCTCATGGGTGTTCATGCCAGGATTCTTCCGACAAGAGTCGAATGGTATCAAGAAAAGGGGATGGGCCCATGGATGTCCAAGAACCGGTAAAGGCCTTAGCTGAGCTCATTACCCAGGCCAACAAGACGGTGGTGCTGACAGGGGCCGGCATTTCGACGGAAAGCGGGATTCCAGATTTCAGGAGTCCAGGTGCAGGCTTCTGGGCAAAGATGGACCCCTACCGGGATTTCTCTGCTGATACCCTCTACCGTGACCCGCAGAGATTCTACCGGATTGGGTTTACCGCCATGGTGGATTCTTTTGCCGGAGCACAACCGAATGCCGCCCACAGGGTGCTTGCTGAACTGGAGGAAGCTGGCCTGGTGGTGGCGGTAATTACCCAGAACATAGACGGCCTCCACCAGCAGGCCGGTTCCCGGCAGGTACTGGAGGTCCACGGGCATCTGAGGACAGCAAGGTGTACGGGGTGTGGGACGGAACTGGAAATGGAAGCAGTGCTGGAAAAGGTGCGCAGAAAAGAGATCCCTCCCCGGTGCGAAGATTGCGGTAAAATGCTCCGTCCCGATGTAGTTTTGTTTGGGGATCCCCTTCCTCCCTGTTTTCATCAGGCCCAATCCCTCGTGGCTGAGAGCGATCTCCTGGTGGTCATCGGATCGAGCCTAGTCGTGTCCCCTGTGAATACCCTTCCAACTCTAGCCAGTTCTCTAGCGATCATTAATCTGACGCCAACGCCCCTTGATCTCCAGGCTGACGTGGTGATTCGCGCCAAAGCAAGCACGGCTCTGACGGTTTTGAGAGAACACCTGGAACTCCGTGCCCGGCCGGTACGAGATGGCGGCAGGCCCTGATGGACTCACCGCAGGTGTCCGTTCCGCGAACTCCTCACCCCGAAGTGGCAGTACATATTTTTCGCCGGGTTTTTTCGTTAAGCTGAAGTAACCACAGTGCAGATGGAAGACAACTTCGTCGTTGTGACCTAGCCCAAGGTGGCTCAAGACCGTGCGCGGCAGCTGAATAGTACCGTCGCTATCGACTTCCACTAAGAAGTGCATCCTGGTTGTGATTTTCAAGGTTATCACTGCCTCCTATTAGGTTTAAATGTGTTGACCGCCGGGTGTATTGCCAGTGGGTAGAGGGGGCGTAAGGATTTAAGTTGGTGCCGCCAGGTACATGACATCACCCCTCAATTTTAGACGGTTACTACAGGAAGATTGAAAAAAACTGCCATCAGTTTGTTGGCGAAACTTGGGGGATAATACATAAAAATGGTAAAAAATGGGATAAGCACAGGGGATATTCGACAAAAAACCAGTATTTCCTGCTTTTGTAAAAACAATAGCGAAAATCTTACGATTTACTCTGGAAAAATGTCCTTGGTTAGCAAGAATAATGCGGATCGGGAAGAATAATAATGAAAAGGAATAAGGCAGGGAAAAGGAGGTAGACTCCGGGCTCAACCCGGTTAATGTTATGCGTACCAGACTTTCGGTATTGTTTTGGGTCTTCTTGGGCTTAGTGGTGGCAGTCTTCTTTTCGGCAGTCGGTTTCTATACTGATTGGCTGTGGTTCAGTCACATCGGCTATCGTTCTGTTTTTGTTACCGTTCTATTGAGTGCTGTCACGGTCGGGGTGGTGGCGGGGCTGGTTTACGCTCTTTTCGTCGGTGTAAACCTTTGGCTCGCCCAGGGTGTCATCTGGAGACTCAGGAGGATGGTGGTGGGTCATCCCCTAGAGAGGCTCCTTGAGCCGGGCTGGTTGAAACTGGTGATCATCCTGGTCAGCTTGGGCGTGGGGGTCTTGGCCGGGATAGGGTGGTCATCAGACTGGCCTGTGGTCCAGGGGTATCTACAGGCCACCCCTTTCGGTAATACCGACCCCATCTTTGAAAAGGATATCGGTTTTTACGTTTTCACCTTTCCTTTCTATCTGCTTCTTTACCGGGCGGCCTTTGGCTTGGTGCTCCTGACCTTACTTGCAGTAGGTCTTATCTATTTTGCCGGTGGCGGCATTTCCTTCCTGGGGGGCAGTATCGAGGTCCAACCCCGGGCCAAGGCTCATCTCTCGGGACTGGTGGCCGTTTTGTTTGGCCTCAAGGCCCTAGGTTACCGCCTCCAGATGTACGGCCTCTTGTATTCCGCACGTGGAGTGGTTTTCGGCGCCAGTTATACAGATGTGAATGCTAAAATGGTGGCTTTACAGGTACTCTTTTACTTAGCCCTCTTTCTGGCGGCTCTGCTGCTGGTAAATATCTGGCTAGCCCGTTGGAGGTTGTTCTTGGGTGGGGTTGGGGCCCTGTTTCTGGGTTCGCTCCTCCTGGGGAGTGTTTACCCGGCGCTTGTCCAGCAGTTTGTGGTGTCCCCGAATGAGCTGGCCAAGGAAAGACCTTATATCGAGTACAACATCAAGTTAACCCGGCAGGCTTACGGTCTTGACGATGTGGAAGAGAAGGCCTTTGACCCCCAGGAGACCCTAACCCTGGAAGACATTCAGCAAGAAAGCGCAACGATGGAGAATATCCGCATCTGGGATCCCAGGCCCCTGCAGCAAACCTACAGCCAGCTCCAGGAGATTCGTTTTTACTACAAATTCTATGACGTCGATGTGGACCGGTACGTCATTGATGGGCGCTACCGGCAGGTGATGCTGTCGGCTCGGGAGCTGGAACAGGACCTCCTGCAAGAGCGCTCCCAAACATGGGTTAACCAGCGCCTGAAATACACCCATGGGTACGGCGTAGCCATGAGCCCGACCACAGAGCTCTCAACTGAAGGTTTACCGATTTTTTACCTTAAAGACATCCCCCCGGTTTCCACCGTTGAGGGGATCGAGGTTGAGCGACCGGAAATTTACTACGGCGAACTTACCGACGAGTGGGTGGTGGTAAAGACCAGGGAACCGGAATTTGATTATCCCATTGGGGACGCCAATGCCACCACCACTTACCAGGGGAAAGGCGGGGTTGAGATCGGTTCCATCTTGAACCGGGTGGCTTTCACTGTTCGTTTGGGGAGCTACCGCCTCCTTTTTTCCGGTGCCATCGGCCCTGAAAGCAGGGTCATGTTGTACCGGACCATCCGGGAACGGGCGGAAAAAGTGGCTCCGTTCTTGACTTACGACAGTGATCCCTACCTGGTAATTAATGACGGGCGGCTCTTCTGGATCATCGACGCCTATACAACCACCTCAGCCTACCCGTATTCTGAACCTACCAGGGCTGGTTTCAACTACATTCGGAATTCCGTGAAGGTAGTGGTGGATGCTTACCACGGCACCCTGGATTTCTACGTGGTGGACGAGTCTGACCCGTTGGTGGCCACCTACCAAAAGATCTTTCCCGACCTTTTCAAGGCCTTTGCCGACATGCCCCAAGGTCTCAAGGCCCATATCCGCTATCCCCAGTTTCTTTTCGAGGTCCAGGCTGACGTCTATAACACCTACCACATGGAAAACCCGGAGGTGTTCTACAACAAGGAGGACCAGTGGAATATTCCCAAGGAGGTCTTCGCCGGCAAAAGGCAGCCTGTGGAGCCTTACTATGTGATCATGCGGATACCGGGGGAGGAGAACCCGGAGTTTGTTCTCATCCTCCCCTTCACCCCTGTTGGTAAAGACAACATGATCGGCTGGATGGCGGCACGGTCGGACGGCGACAACTACGGGGAACTCCTGGTCTTCAAGTTCCCCAAGCAGAAAATTGTTTTTGGCCCTTCCCAAATCGAAGCACGTATCGACCAGGACCCCTTTATTTCACAACGCCTTACCCTGTGGAGCCAGAAGGGCTCCGACGTCATCCGGGGAAACCTGCTGGTGATTCCCGTTGATGAGTCACTCCTTTTTGTAGAACCCATTTACCTTCAGGCTACCGGAAACCAGTTACCGGAACTAAAACGGGTTATTGTCGCCCATGCCGACCGTGTGGTTATGGCCCAAACCCTGGGGGAAGCTGTGGCCCAGATTTTCGGCCAAGCTCAACCCGAGGGGGACGAACAACTGCGGCCAGAAGAAGAGGTTTTGCCCCTCTCGGAACTCATCGAGAGGGCAAATGACCTTTTTGACCAGGCCCAGCAGATGATCCAGGAAGGTGACTGGAGTGGTTACGGGGCAACCTTAAACGAGCTGCGCCAGGCATTGAGAGACCTGCGGGAAAGGTACCGGGAGACAGTACCCCACGAAGGGCAAGGGACAGAAAGCCCCAGCCAGTGAAGGCGGATCAAGGTCAGTTTCCATAATATTATGGTTATTTCAAAGGAAAAGGATGCTTTTCCGTAGAAGGAATGGTTGTGAGGAGGTGATGGCGTGGAGGAAATTGGCGAAAAACTGAGAAGGACCAGGCAGGAGAAGGGATTGACCCTGGAAGAGGCTCGATCCGTGACCAAGATTCGCTTGAGGTACCTGCAGGCCCTGGAAGCCGGGGAATTTGACTGTATTCCGGGGGAGGTTTACGCCAAGGGGTTCCTTCGTTCTTATGCTAACTTTCTGGGCCTTGACGGCCAGGAACTGGTTGAAGAGTTCAAGAGATTGAAGAAAGAGCAAGGGGAAGAGGAAAGGGAAAAGGAAGCAGGACAGGCGCCGCGCGAAAGACTGCACGCTTCTTCTATAGGCTGGCTGGCTGGAGGGGTCCTGATTATCCTCGTCGCCATCGTCCTCCTGTTTCTTGGGTTTAAGGAAAGTGAGGGTCTTCATGAGAAGTCCCAGTCAGGCCTTCATAAGGTCGGTTCTCAAGGAGACGCGGTCGCTGGGGAAGAGAAAGAGGATGCACCAGGTGGTTCCGGACTGGCGGAGGACACGACCAGCCAGAATCCTGACGGCCCTCGCGATGGATGGGGGGCAGGAGTACCGACAGACTTCCCTCCAGTTCCGAGGCTGGTCAAGTCGGGCCAGGGGGAGGTTGTCTACCAGGTTTACGGGGAAGAGATTGAATTGAGTGTCGAGGCGAAAGGGAGATGCTGGCTGAGGGTGGTTTCCGACGGTGAAGAGGTTTTCGTTGGGACCCTTGAACCCGGGCAAGCCTTGACCTGGAGTGCACGGCAAGCCCTGGAAGTCAGGTTTGGCAATCCCGGTGCGGTCTTCCTCCAGCTTAACGGGCAGAAACTAGGGGCGGCCGGCCCGCCGGAGTACCCCTTGAACTTCCGGGTTACAAGGCAAGAAAGGGCACCCTAACCCGGTGCAAGAACGCCCCTTGTTTTGCATCACAACCCGCTCCATACCAGGGGGCGGGTATTTTGGTTTGAACCGACGGCATCTGGGCAGCAGGAGGCCGAAGACCCCTCTTGCGTAATAGAGGTCGGCGGCTGAATAAAGGGTGACTTTTCTCAATATAGTGATCCTGAGACATGGTCCTGAAAGGGCGGCAAGAAGCAAAGTGCCTTTGTGAAGCAAACTGCCTTTGTCTAGAAGCTGGTCAACCTTCGGGCAAACCCCTTGTGCCGGCGGTCTAGCGAGCGGGGAGCTTAAGTGAAAAGGACTCGAGAAGGGGGTTCGGGACCTGGCTGGTGGTACCCCAAAAGGCCCGACGCGGAAAGATAGACGATTGAAGGTGGTTGGAGAGGTTGTGGTTGTCAGGGTCATGATCAGAAAGGCCGTGTTCCTGGTTCTGACGGCCTGTCTGGTGACCGGCGCTCTTTTGGTGGGGATGCCCATCTCCATGGCCCAGGCCGTGAACCGGGAGGAGCCTGAAAGGGCTGGGTTGGTTCCCACCTCTGTTACGGCGGAGGCGGCCCTCTTGATGGAGTACGAAACCGGCAGAGTCCTCTATGAAAAGAACGGCGAGCAGAAGCGTCCCATGGCCAGCACGACTAAGATCATGACGGCCCTCTTGGCCCTTGAGGAAGGGGACCTTGACGACGAGGTTACCGTCAGCCCTTATGCGGCTTCTAAGCCCGGTTCAACGATGAAGTTGAAGGCCGGTGATGTCTTCAGCCTGGAAGAACTCTTGTGGGGGCTCCTCCTCTTTTCCGGTAACGATGCTAGTGTGGCCATTGCCGAGCACATTGCCGGAAGCGAGGAGGCTTTTGTAGCCCGAATGAACCGGAGGGCCGAAGAAATCGGGGCCGTGAACACCAGGTTTCGTAATCCACACGGGTTATCTGCACCCGGCCATTACTCCACCGCGTACGACCTGGCCTTGGTCACCAGGTATGCGCTCCGGCGCCCGCTCTTTTCCCTTTTTGTCTCCACCAAGAGGAGGGAAGTAACCGGGGAGAACAGGGACCAGTTGAAACTGGAACTGCGGAACACCAACCGGTTGCTGTGGAAGTATGAACCAGCCGACGGGGTCAAGACAGGGACCACGGTCACTGCCGGTGAATGCCTTGTTGCCTCGGCGACACGGGGGAAGATGAGGTTGATTGCCGTGGTGTTACGTAGCCAGGACAGGTGGGCTGACGCCCAGCGCTTGCTGGAGTACGGGTTTGACCGGTACCAGGTCCTGAATTTCGGGCAGAAAGGGCAGGTCTACCGTACAGTTCCCGTTTCAAGGGGGGTGAAAGGGAAGGTGCCGGTGGTCTTTGAAGAGGACCTCTACGCCGTGACCACCAAGGACAGGGCCACCGGTCTGAAAGCCGTGGACGACCTGCCTGCGGTTCTCGAGGCCCCCCTGAAAGAAGGAGAGCCAGTAGGGGGCCGCTACATTTACCTGGACGGTGAACTGCAAGCCTACGTCCGCTTGGTGAGTGCTGAGGATGTTGCCCGGAGGGGTTTTCTTGGATCTGTGCTTGAAGTCTTGAGGTATCTCCTCTGGTAGTTTGGTCCAGACCGTGACTGGCCTGTCCCCGGGAGGCAGGGAGGATTTTCTTTCCCTCCAGGAGAAACTAGGAACAAGGAGAGGGGTGTTGAGCTTGAAGGTGGCTGTGTCGGGAAAGGGAGGAGTCGGGAAAACCACGGTGGCGGCCTTGTTGGCAGAGGTGTACTCCCGCCTGGGAAAACAGGTTCTTGCTGTTGATGCCGACCCGGACGCCAATCTCGGGTCTGCCCTGGGTTTCGAGGAATCGGTATTGGACAGGCTGGTGGCCATATCGGAACTTGATGACCTCATCGAGGAACGTACTGGGGCTAGGCCTGGGACAGTGGGGCAATGGTTCACCCTGAACCCGAAAGTAGACGATATCCCGGAGCAGTTTTCTGTTTCCCGGGATGGGATCAGGTTGATTGTCATGGGTGGGGTTCGCGGTGGAGGGGCGGGGTGCGCGTGCCCGGAGAACGCCTTTTTGAAGAGCCTTCTGCGGCACCTGGTGCTGGAGAGGCAGGAGACAGTGATCGTGGACATGGAAGCGGGGCTGGAACACCTGGGACGTGGAACTGCCCGCGGGGTGGATGTGTTTCTGGTGGTGGTTGAACCTGGTCGCAGGAGTTTCCAAACAGCAAGGGCCGTTGGGAGACTGGCTCGGGAGATTGGTGTCGAGAGGGTTTATGCCGTAGGCAACAAGGTTCGCCCCGGGGACGAGGAAAGGGTCCGGCACGGAGTAGGAGACCTTCCCGTG
>SESX01000003.1 GCA_004367365.1 Candidatus Acetocimmeria pyornia | reverse complement strand
TGGCAGCCGTACTGGGACATCCAGAAGCTCTTACTGAAGGAAACAGTGGTCCCCGAAAACGCAATCCCCTGGATTTTCAACGGGGCCCCGATCCTGGCCTTGATTTCAGCAATCACGATTCTCCTCTACATTCCCATGGGAGGGGTCGGCCCTGTTCTGGAGGGGAGAGGTGACCTGATTCTTATCCTTTACCTCTTTACCTTGCCGGCGGTGGCGATGGTCGCCGGGGGTTTTGCCTCCGGTTCCCCCTACGCCGCAGTGGGGTCCCAGAGGGAAATGGTGACCATGATGAGTTATGAATTTCCCCTGGCTGCGGTGGTGATTACCCTGGCCTGGAAGCTGTGGGCTGCCTATGGAGCGGGCACCGCTGGTTTCTACGCCTTTTCCCTGTCTGCCTTTGCCGATTACCCGGTTTGGGGAAGTGTGGGGATCGTGGGAGGCATTGGTTTGCTCTTGACCCTCCTGGCCTTGCTGGTAGTCACACCGGCTGAGCTTTCAAAGGTACCCTTTGATGCACCAGAGGCCGAGGAAGAGCTGGCCGGCGGTCTGCTCGTGGAATACTCCGGTCGGAACCTTGCCCTCTTTTACCTGGGGGAGGCCGTTAAGACCCTTGTCATGTCGGCCCTGATTGTTGCCCTCTTCTTCCCGTACAACCTGGCTCCGGTCTTGGGCATGGGTGGAACGGGAGCCCTGGTAGTTGACTTTGTGTTTTTCTGGGTCAAGACCTTGGTTGTGATGCTGGTGGCGGTTACCTATGTGAGGATAGCCCTGGCCAGGCTCAAGGTTGACCAGATTGCCTATCTCTACTGGGTACCGGTCCTGGGTTTAAGCCTGGGGGGGCTGGCGCTGGTGGTGATTGATCACTTCCTCTTCTAGTCCCTCTTGCCGGTGGACGGTGGTACTGCCAAAGGTGAAAATCCGCACTTTCACCGGCTCAAGAGGGGAACTCTGGCACGCTACCCTGGTTAATCCTTGACAGGAAAGGTGGTGAACGAGATGACTGTGATGGCTAGGGAACTATTGAAACAGTTGTTCCGCCGTCCTTTCACCAATCCCTTCCCGGCCCGGCATGCTCCAGCATCTGTCGTTGAACTGCTTAAGGCGGTCGAGGCTGGTGAAGTTGAACTGAACCCTCCGGTACCGGTACCGCCGGATTTCAGGGGGTGTATCACGTACGACGGGGAAAAATGCACCGGCTGCCGGTTATGCCTGAGGGTATGCCCTGCGTCTGCCATCGAATTCATCCCGGAGGAGAAAAAGATTAGTATTCACCTGTCCCGGTGTATATTCTGTGCCCAGTGTAACGAGATCTGCCCCAAAGACTGTCTCGGCATGAGCGACAATTTTCTTTTGTCCTGCTATGACCGGCATTCTGATGCGATGGTTGTCAACCCGGTGCGGAAGAAAGAAGATATTGCGGCAGCAGGGTAGGAGGACCGAAGCTGGGTACTGCCGGAACGCGCAGCAGCAAGCGCTGCGGTGTGAAGCAGGGTATACCAGACCAGAGAGGTCAAGGGTTTTTCTCGATGACCGGTATTTCTTCCAGCCGTCCAGAAGCTAGGAGTGCGGCCAGCTCTTGGGCGGCTTTCTTGATCCGGGGGCTCAATCCACGGCCTGGAAAGACGTGCTCCGGCTGGATACCGATGATAACTACGCGCGGGCAAAACTGCTCCAGGTAGTGGGCCAAAAGGGAAAGGGGAAGGGTATGGGTATCAAGGCCAGCCTGCTTGAGGGATTCGACAGGCAGGCGTCTGATGGCACCCGGGGGCAGGCCCATGTCGGCGGCATCGACCATCACGACCAGGCCGGGACGGTGGCGCCGCACAACCCCGGTAAAATTCTCCGGGGCCACTCCGGCATCGACTGTATACCAGGTACTATTTTCAAGGAGGCTGGCCACATACGGGCCGACTCCGTCATCACCTTTTTCTGTGTTTCCTATTCCCAGCAGGATCCTGGGGTTGGAATGGGTGGAACTTGTTCTGGATTTCATATCAGCTTCAGTATAGACTGGGGAGGAACCGGTGTCAATCTGGGTTGGGCAGCCAGACTGCCTGAGGCAAGGTGCGGTCCGAAAGGGATTCTCTTCTGTTGTGGCGAAGTATGGGCTATTAACCCTGATCTTGTTAGGAGGTTGAGGCGGGATGCCGGTGATTTCGTGGAAGAGCTTTAAAGAACGAGTGCAGCGCCGAGAACCGGTTCTGGGCCCCTTCATGAAGGTGGGGGAGCCGGCTTTGATAGAGTGCCTGGGATTCGCAGGATTTGATTTTGCCATCATTGACTCGGAACACGGCCCAATCACCATGGAAACGGCGCAGCAGATGGTTAGGGCCGCCTGGTGCGGGGGGATTGCTCCCATCGTCAGGGTTATGGACAACCAGCCCGGGTTGATTCAAAAGGTTCTCGATATGGGGGCAGCTGGGGTTCAGATCCCACAGGTCAACGACCGGGAGGGGGCTGAAAGGGCCGTACGGGCAGCCAGGTTTGCTCCCGCCGGTGAGCGGGGACTTTGCTGCTACACACGAGCTGCCCGTTATAGTGCACGTCCTAAGGACGAATATGTCCGTGAGGCCAACAGGGAGACCATGGTTATCATTCAGGTGGAAGGGGTCCGGGGGATTGACAATATCGATGCCATCCTGGAGGTTCCAGGTATCGACATCCTGTTCCTGGGGCCCTACGACCTTTCCCAGTCACTGGGGGTGCCTGGAGAGGTTGAAAGCCAGGTGGTAATCGACAAGATGAATGAAGTTATCGAGAAATCCGCGGAACGGGGGGTGGTGGTCGGGACCTTTGTGGACAGCCCGGAGGCAGCCAACCGTTGGATCTCCCGCGGGGTTTGCTACATTTCTCTGAAATCCGACATGAGTCTTTTCATGGAGGGCTGTCGGCTTTTCCTGAGCGGGGTGCAAAAAGGCAGGTGATAGGGCTGCTAAGGCAGCCCTGTTGTGCTGGCGCGGGGAAGCCCTCAGGAGGCTATTGGTTTTTCCAGTGGTTACACGGCTCGGGCGATTCGGTCGAGGCCTTTTCGATGTTTTCTACCGGTTGGCGTAGGACAGCCGGAGGTAGCCTTCGCCGTAGCGGCCGAAGGAGGTGCCGGCCAGGACGGTCACCGATGCTTCCCCCGGCAGGTAGCCGGACAGTCGTTCGCTCTTGGCCGTTAGGTCTACAATGTTGGGGAAAAAGTAGAAGAACTTCGGAACCGTCAACTTCTCGGAATTGCAGTAGCAATGCGACACTGCACCTGTTCCGATCCGGTTCCGAAGTTCTTTCCGAAGTTCTATAAATTGTTAATAAAGCATAAAGTTGGCTTTAGCTTTAAAATGGTTTTAGCTTGTTTGCCGCTTCAATAATCGTCAGCCTTTGTGCATCGTTCCAGGAGAAATTATAGGAATTACATCCGAGCGCGATTCCGACGATCCCATTTGGCATGGAGAAGACATAGTTTCCACCGGCTCCGCTCATGCGCGGAATATAAAATGTTTCACCTGCTTCGTTTGTAAATTGAGTTTTCCAGAAGGCGAACTGGTATTCTGGATTGGTGTAAAAATCTTCAATCAATGCCCTGCTCAGAATCTGTGTTCCATCTTCAGCCATTCCCATGTTGGCTATCAATCGACCTGCCTTGGCCAGATAATCAATGGTGGGTAGAACGCCCCAGGCACTATAGGGGAATCCCTCTTCACCGGTCTCCGTATAACTGGTTCCGGCAGCAAAATGATCTATACCAATGGGTTTATACACTTCTTCGGTCAACATCTTCAGGATCGTCGCCTCAGGGCCTTCTTTCTCTTTTAAAAAGCGCTCCATGGCAAGGGTGGCAATCCACATGTCCTGATCCATGTAATAGAATTTCTGACCCGGTCCGGTTACTTCATCATCCGGTACAGGTCCCTGGTTAAAATAATACCGGATCTGATCGGCAAGATCGTAAGAGTAAGACCATTGGTAGGTATTCAGACTGGTCGAAGCCCAATTGGCGTCATATCCCGCCGGCCCCATTCCCGTGGTCATGTGCAGTGCGTGCTTAATGGTAACCATCTCCCAGCGGGCTTTGGCTTCGTCACTAACATAGTCAAATTCGACACCTTCTTCAAAATAGTCAACGATCTTTGTCTCCAGAAAGTCAGTCCCATATTTTTCTGCCAAGCGAAGAGCGGCCATGCCTGGGATGAGCGATTTTGATACTGACCAGACACCGACGCGCATAACGTCAGGATAGGGATATTCGCCAAAGGGAGTGTTAATGGGTGAATAATAAATGACGTCATCTACCAGTAGTGCCATTGTCAACACATTGTCACGGTTGACATCACCACCCATGCCGGAAACAGCTTCTCCAAGCTCAGACAAGGGTTTCATTGGCAGGCGATTGGCTTTTTCTTGAGCGAATGCTGCCTGCAACTCCGCTTCATTGGGAATTGTATTTGGCGTGTAGTCAATATCGACCTCAGCCCATGCCTTCATGTTAAAATCAGCATCCCAGAAAATAAACCCGCCGGCAGCGTCATTGCTGACCTGAAGATAGAGTTTGGAAACCTGGTCATTCTTGTAATAGAAGAATGCTAGCCCGATGAGGGCTTCGCCTTCCTGTGACTGGACAAGAGAGAAGGGAAAAGCCGCCTTGTTCCACCCTTTCCAAACTGGATCCTTATCTTCTAACCAGACTTTGCCAGGGCTAATGATGATCTCCCAGAAGCTTTCGGTGCGATCTTTGACTGGTTTTCTTATAATTCCACGCTGCACCGGTACCAGGTCGCCTTCCTCGGTGGTAAAAAACTGGACGTCTAGGCCCGGAAAAAGTGTTGCATCCAGTTCATACAGGGGAACAGCGCCAACCGGGTCCTGGTCAGCCAGCCAATCAAATGAGTACCCCCACCCATTCCACAAAGCCCAAGGACGACTATAGTCACCTCCAAGAACCGGCTCCATTTCTTCCGGAGTTGGGGTCACATGCATGGGGGTTGTGCTGAAATGCAATGTTCCACTGAAATGTTCCGCAGCCTTTTGGGCTCCTTGAGGCGGAACAAAGTTCTCAACCATCGTCCATGAAGGGAAGGTCTTGTCCACACCGGTAGTTTTCTCAAACACAAAGGTCTGAGTGGCATCAATCGAGGCCTCAAACCCCAAGGCTTCAACAAGGAAAGCCCTTGCAGGAACATAAGTGGTCCCTTCTAGTATTCTGTAGTCAACCTTGAGGGGTTCATTGGTGGCCTTATCTAATACAGGAGCTCCATTGAGTGTCATTGTTTGTGTTTTGGTTGGAAACTTTAGGCTGTAATCATCATCATAAGCGGTAATTACCTTCCCCACATTGTCCCAATCAACAGTGCCTCCCCATCCTTCGATCACAGCTCTCACGGGAACATACGGCCTTCCCTCGATGGAAAGCCCTTTTGCCAAGATAACTTTTTCGTCGAGGATGACCTTAACATCCACGCTTGCATAACCACTTGTTTCTTGGGTAGAAGCTGTCGCAGCTGTTGTGCTCACCAGCACCAGGATCAACAGCAGGCAAATGGCTAAGGTTCCTCTACGACCCATTCATCCCCTCCCCTTTCCTCAAATTAATTTTGCTTCAGTGCCGTGTAGATAAAGATTCTGGCGAGACCCACCTCCCTTTTAAGGTAGTAGTACTACATGCCGCCTCTGAAGCGGCGGCACCACGAAGCATGAAAATTGGCGAAATGCAAGCATTCAACCCAACTTTCCAACTTTCGCCAACTAGGAGCTATTCACTCAAGAGTCTAGTTGTTTACGGGAATTGAAGTGTAGCGCGCGAAACAGGTCCTTTCAGAGCTCCAACGGGGGCAGCAACCGCAAGAGGTGATGAATAAGGAATTCGGGTTAGTGTGTGCGGCATTGCGTGGGGCAGACGAGACCGGCCTGGTTGAGGGGATCAGAAGCACCGCGCTTGTTATGACCTGGAAGATAAATGGGTCAGTACGAAGTCACCAAAAACACCCGAGGAAGCTGTTCAGGAAAAGCTCAGGGCTACCTTCTCAACCTAACCAAGCTACTGACATATTTAGCCAGATTATTCGACATGGACAGAAGTATTCCTGCCATGGACATTAAATCTTTTTGGGTACAAGGCACCTGGTCTCGGGACCGGGGGCGCCGAGCTAAGACATTTTCTCAGACCCCTTATAGGGTGACAATATCACAGGCCAACGACACACGACGGGTCATTTGCATTGACAGGTAGCCGTGTGTGGATTAGAATAAGATTTAGATAGGTATCGAAATATTCGGCTTGCCGTGGAGGTAGTTCCGTGGGTTTGAATGCTTTGTTTAAGGCTCTAGGCGACAACACCAGGCGGGAAATACTCCGGCTGCTCACACAAAAGGCCCTAACGGCCGGCGAAATTGCCGAGGCCTTTGATTTATCGAGGGCGACCATCTCCCATCACCTTAGTGTCCTGAAGGATGCCGGCCTGGTTCTCGACGAGCGGCAGGGACAGTATATTGTTTACTCCCTCAACACCACGGTTTTTCAGGAAGTAGCGGCGTGGGTTCTTGACCTGAGGCGAACCTTCCTCAAGAGGATAGAGCCAGGTAAGGAGCGGCTGCGCGGGAAAGGGAAGGGAGAATAGGGTAAAACATGTCCAAGCCAAGCGGACCCCGTATTCTGTCTCAGCACTGGTGGCACCGGGGACAATTCTCGCTGTTGCCAGCCGGGCTTGCAAAAGCAAAGGAACAAAGAAGGTGAGCGGAGGAGCTGGCCCACGCGAAAGGAGAGGGATGTTGTCGCGGTAGTGATGAACTGAAAGGTGGTGCTCAAGAATGACCCGTCATAACGAGGAGTACCGTTGGACCGAAATCCTGCGCCAGGACTGGCCTCTTGTTTTCGTCCTGTCGGGCTTGGTGGTCGCTGCCTTTGTAATTTTCCCGCTCCTGCCGGAACGGGTTCCCATGCACTGGAACGCCGCCGGTGAAGTGGACCGCTACGGGTCCCGGTTTACAGGTGCTTTCGCGATTCCCTTCCTGACGGTTGGCATTTACGTGGGCATGCTGCTGCTTCCGTTGATTGACCCACGCCGGGCCAACTATACCAAGTTCCAGACTGCTTACCGGGCGTTACGCACCGGTTTGGTCCTCTTTTTGACCGTGCTCTACGCGGCAGTGACTGCCAGTGCCCTCGGATATGATGTTAACATATCAAGGGTGGTACCCATGGCCCTGGGGGTTTTCTTCATCATCATCGGTAATTACCTGACCCAAGTCCGCCACAACTACTTCGTGGGCATCAGGACGCCTTGGACCCTCGCCAGTGAAGAGGTCTGGCGTAGGACCCACAGGCTTGGAGGGTTTCTCTTTGTTGCGGCAGGAATCATCAGTATTTTTGCCGCCTTGGTTCCCGGACCCCTTAGTTTCTGGGTGACCATTGCAGCTGTCATTGGGGCGGCCGTCGTGGCAGTTGTTTATTCGGCGGTCCTCTACTTCCAGTCCAACAAGACCCCCAAGTAAGGGAAAGACAGTAGGGATGCAGGGTAAAGAGAAAAAAATCCCCCTCTTGAAGATGGGAAACGGCAAGAGAACATTTGTGGTCTTGCGAAACCCTCTTCAACGTCCTCAGGAGGCCATGTGTTTCTCCAGTCGTTGAAGGGCTTGAGCGATTCGGTCGACGGCTTTTTCGATGTTTTCTACAGAGTTGGCGTAGGACAGCCGGAGGTAGCCTTCACCGTAGCGGCCGAAGGAGGTGCCGGCCAAAACGGCCACAGATGCTTCCCTCAGCAGGTAGTCGGCCAGTAGTTCGCACTTAACCCCTAGGGCTGAAATGTTGGGGAAAACGTAGAAGGCACCCCTCGGTTTACGGCAGGTGATGCCGGGGATCGAGTTCAGGCCCTCTACGATCACATCCCGCCGGGTGCGAAACTGCTCCACCATGTCCCGCGGAGCATCTTGGGGACCGGTCAGGGCTTCGATTCCGGCTACCTGGGTGAAAGCGGCTGTACAGGAATTGGAGTTGACCATGAGACGGGTAATCCGCTCAGCAATTTCCGGGTGCATGACTCCGTACCCTAACCTCCACCCTGTCATGGCATAGGTTTTCGAAAAACCATCCAGGATAATGGTTTGTTCCTTCATCCCGGGGAGGCTGGCAATAGAAGCTGCTTCTCCCTCGTACACGATACGATGATAGATCTCATCCGAGAGAACGATGATGTTTTTGCCCTGCACCAGGTGAGCAATTTCCTCCAGTTGGGTCTTTGAGAGCACCCCTCCCGTCGGGTTTTGGGGTGAATTGAGGATGATCATCTTGGTTTTGGGTCCGATCCTGGCCCGCAGCCTGTCCACATCCAGCGCAAAGTCGTTTTCTTCGAGCAGGGGGATGGGTACCGGGATTCCACCTACGAAACGGACCATTGATTCGTAGATGGGAAAACCGGGGTCAGGGAGCAGGACTTCGTCCCCCGGATCAACCAGGGTTAGGATCGAAAAAAACATAATCGGTTTGCCGCCCGGAGTGACTACCACTTCTTCTGGTTCGACGGGGATTCCCCTGGTGCGGGCCACGTATTCGGCGATAGCCCCTCGTAGTTCGTGGATACCGGGGGTAGGAGTGTAATGGGTGTAACCGTCTCTGAGGGCGGTTACGGCACTCTCGATGATGTTGCCGGGAGTATCAAAATCCGGTTCTCCAATTTCAAGGTGGATAATATCCTTCCCGGTTCGTTCCAGGGCCTTGGCCTTCGCCAGTACTTCAAAGGCCGTCTCTGTACCAAGGTGCTTCATTCTCTCGGCGAATATTTGAGAAAACAACTCAAACCCTCCTGCAGTTTGGCTCCCCGTAGTCGCATCCACGCCGGCACCATTCTTACTGCCGGCTACCTCGACCAACCCACGGGCACATGTTGCCAGTATATTCGACGTGGACAGAAGTATTCCTGCCGAGGACATCAAATCTTTTCATCTCTGCCTTTCCCGGGGCTGTTCTGATGGTGGCCACGGTTCTGGCCTTGTTTGACCTATTGACCCTCCAACCCTCTCCTTGATATAATGATGCCAACAAAATAAATCCGGGCAGCAGGTGCCCCTCTGGGGGAGAATAGGGAATCGGGTGTAAATCCTGAGCGGTCCCGCCACTGTAACCGGGGAGTAACAACCCGAAGGTATCCACTGGGCCTTGCCTGGGAAGGATGGGTGAACGAGGAGCCGGAAGCCAGGAGACCTGCCTGTTTCTGCCTTTTGCTGTTGATGCGGGGGGATGATGGTAAAGTCCTCAGCTCTGTTGGGCTGGGGGCTTTTATTTTTCCTGGTAACGTGTGGGGCCGTTTTCCCTGTACCTGCCGCCTGAAGGAGGGAATGATCATGACCTTGTTGGAGGAAACCATCAATTCAATCGGGGCCCTAGACAGTGCGGCCCAGGCCGAGGCCCGTACCAGGCTTGACAGCCTGACGAAACCACCGGGCAGCCTGGGGGTTCTGGAGGAAATTGTGGTGAAGTTGGCCGGCATTACCGGTGAGAAATGCCCGGTGGTCAGGGAAAAGGTAGTTATCGTGATGGCCGGTGACCACGGGGTAGTGAACCAGGGGGTCAGTGCCTACCCCCAGGAGGTTACCCCCCAGATGGTGCTCAACTTTCTTAACGGGGGTGCGGCCATCAATGTTCTCTCCCGTCATGCTGAGGCAAGGGTGGTCGTCTGTGATATTGGTGTTATCGGAGAAATTGATGCCCCGGGGCTGGTGGTGAAAAAGGTCCGGCACGGTACGGCGGACATGACTGAAGGACCGGCCATGACCCGCCAAGAAGCAGTCAGGGCCGTGGAGGTCGGAATTGAACTGGCCCAGGCGGAGATTGCAAGTGGGGCGCAAATCCTGGGCACCGGGGATATGGGGATTGGCAACACCACCCCTAGTTCGGCCATTCTGGCCGCTTTTTCGGGGGCTCCGCTCAAGAACCTGGTGGGGCGAGGAACCGGGTTGGACGACGGGCGGCTCGAAGAAAAACGAAAAGTGATTGAAAAAGCCCTTGAGGTCAACCGGCCTGACCCGGACGATGCCCTGGACGTACTGGCCAAGGTGGGTGGGCTGGAAATAGGGGCCATCGCTGGTACCGTTTTGGGTGCCGCGTCCCGACGGGTGCCGGTGGTGATTGACGGGTTTATCGCCGGGGCCGGGGCCCTCTTGGCGGCCCGTCTCTGTCCCCAGGTGACAGAATTCATGCTGGCTTCCCACTTGTCTGAGGAACCAGGACATGCTTTGATCCTGGAACTTCTGGACCTGGAACCCATGTTAACCCTCAAGATGCGGCTGGGGGAAGGGACCGGAGCAGCCCTGGCCTTTCACATCATCGATGCGGCGACCCGGATCCAGGTGGAGATGGCCACCTTCCAAGAGGCTGGAGTATCGGAAAAGGATATCTAAGCCACAACGGCTCAAGGGGTATAATTTATAGCAGGATGAAGTGGTAACACTGCAGAAGGACCATAGCTTTCACCAAATAGTCCGCTATTCAAGGTAGACATGGGCCGGAAAGTTTGCTCCAAGCTCATTAATCACTAAGACTAACCTGTGAGGATGGCGGCCTACTTGAAACTGGAATTGATCACCCCGGAATCAGAACCCTCGCGCCGGCTACGTAAGTGGCGACTAATCCAGTTTCCGCAGTTGACGATGCCGTTGATTGCGGCCTTAACTCCGAAAGACGTTGAGATTCACCACACCGATGAAATTGTGGAAGCGGTGAATTTCGAGCGGGAGGTCGACCTGGTAGCCATCACCTGTAATACACCGGCCGCCAATCATGTTTACCGGCTGGCGGACGAGTTCCGCCGGCGGGGCCGGAAGGTAGTTCTGGGCGGCCCCCACGTTACTGTGCTGCCCGAAGAAGCCCTGGCCCACGCCGATGCGGTGGTAATCGGTGAAGCTGAAACGGTCTGGTCGAGAGTAGTCGAGGACTTCCAGCGGGGTACTTGGCAACGGGTATACAGGGGGAAGCCAGCCGACCTTGCCGGGATCCCCCGTGCGAGGAGAGACCTCATCGTGGGAAGGGGCTATGGTCGCGGGGTTATCATTGCCACCCGGGGCTGTCCTAACCGCTGTGATTATTGTTCTGTGGGTAATATGTACGGTAGCGGCCAGCGGCGGCGACCCGTACAGGAGGTGGCCCGGGAGGTGGCGACGATTCCCGGCAAGGCGGTGATCTTTTGGGACGATCACTTGACCGCCAATCGCCGCTACGCCTTGGAACTTTTCAAAGCCATCGCCCCCTATCGCAAATGGTGGACCACTCAGACCACCATTCAGGTGGCCTTTGACCATGAGCTGCTGGTGGCTGCTGCTGAAAGCGGCTGCAAGGCCTTCTTCATCGGCCTGGAGTCAATTTCTCAGGGGAGCCTAAATTCCCAGGGTAAGGGGTTTAACAAGGTGGCCCTGTACGAGGAAGCAGTGAAGAACTTGCATCGCTATGGAATCGCAATTCAGGCCGGCACCATGTTTGGACTGGATGGAGACGATCCGGGCATTTTCGAGCGCACCTTGAAGTATTACCGTGAAATCGGTATCGACAGTGCGACAGTCAGCATTGTCGTTCCCATGCCGGAAACTCCTTTCTTTACCCGGTTGCAGCGCGAAGGGAGGCTTTTGACCACCAACTGGGATAAATATAATGGGAAAGTGGACGCGGTCTTCCAGCCCAAGCAGATGACCCCCCGTGAATTGGAGCAGGGTGTGGCTTGGTTTGCCAAACAATTTTATTCCCTTCCGTCTGTCTTTGACCGGCTGTTTCTGAAGTCTCGTGTAGGACTATGGTGGAATATGCCGCGCAACCTGGGTTACCGGTTAGCACTACTCTGGAGGCAGGGGGTGGATTTTGACGATTTAACTACTGGTTCCAGCCAACTTAACTCAAGGGAATACCGGCCATTTCCAAAATGAAATGGCAAAAACTGTTTGTATATCACCGAAGGCTTCCGGGTGTGCTGGCTGACAGGGATGAGAAGCTCATGGTAGTCATGTTCGATGAGTTTCAGGATGCCTCCAGGGTGACAGACCACGAAATTTTTAAGCGGATGCGTGCCTATTTCCAGGCGCAAGAGGGCGTGGCCTTCCTCTTCCTAGGGTCCAAGGAAGGCATGATGCAGACCCTTTTCAGCGGGAGGAAGGAAGCTCTTTATCGGTTTGCCACCATGCTTCCCATTCCCGGCATCTTGTTGGTCTCTAGTTCTTGGTGCAGCCTCCCATGTCTAAAATCCTAGGGTTGTTCTTAAGATACTAACTGGGTTATAATAGCAGTGAAATATGAATAATGCCGTGAGATGGGTGCTCCGTCAGGAGATAATAGGGAATCAGGTGCAAATCCTGAGCGGTCCCGCCACTGTAACCGGGGACTACCTCATACAAGGCCACTGCGCAAGCGGGAAGGCATGGGGTGGTAAGAACCGGTAGCCAGGAAACCTGCCCTTCTCATTGCACGTTGGACCCCTTCGGGGATTAAGGAGGTCAACGCTCACAAAGGCCAAGCAAGCGATACTTCCCGCCCCTTCCGGGGCGGGAAATTTCTTGGGTTCGCGGGTGTCCAGATGGTAGCTGTTAGGTTGTAACCTGCAGTTTCGAGGACATTAGGGGTATGCGGCGCGGCGGCACCCCAAAGGATGAAAATCCAGGGTGGAACCAGTATTTTCGGTCTAGTTTAGGTGGTTATTGGGTTGTCCTGGCGGGCAGGGCCGCCGGACAGCTGGAAACGAAGGTCAGGTTTCTCGTTGAAAGCCAGGCACAGAAGGAGGGGGAAGGCCAATTGGGACGGCTGGCTAGGACAATTATGTTTCAAGGTACGGCCTCCAACGTGGGCAAGAGTATCCTGAGTACCGCCCTGTGCCGGATTCTAAAACAGGATGGTTACCGGGTCGCCCCCTTCAAAGCCCAGAACATGGCCCTCAACTCGTACGTGACCCGTGACGGCGGGGAGATCGGTCGTTCCCAGGGGATTCAAGCTGAGGCGGCAGGCTGCCCGGCTGCGGTGGAGATGAACCCCATTCTCCTGAAACCCAAACAGGATGCGGTCGCCCAGGTAATAGTCAAGGGCCGGCCCCTGGCTGATATGAGTGCCGGTGAGTACCGGGCCGATTACCTGCCCCGGGCGTTGGAGACGGTGCGGGAGTGCCTGGACAAGCTGAGACGAGAATTCGATGTTGTCGTTCTTGAGGGGGCAGGGAGTCCGGCAGAAATCAATCTCAAGGACCGGGATATCGTGAACATGAAAGCGGCGGAACTGGCTGAGGCCCCGGTGATCCTGGTGGCGGACATCGACCGTGGTGGGGCTTTTGCCTCCCTGGTGGGAACCCTTGAATTGTTAGATCCAGACGAAAAGGAGATGGTGGCCGGATTTATCTTCAACCGGTTCCGGGGTGAGGTTGCACTCCTTGAACCCGGGCTCAGGTTCCTGGAAGAAAAGACCGGCAAGCCGGTCCTAGGGGTGGTCCCCTACCTTTATGACCTGGGTATTGATGCCGAAGATTCTGTTTCCCTGACCGAGGATTCTGAAGAAAGCCAGGTTCACGTGGCGGCCGGTAGAGAAGAGTCAACCTGCCCGGGCAGGGAGATTGATATTGCTGTCATCCAGTTGCCAAGGATCTCCAATTTCACTGATTTCGACCCACTGAGGGTGGTTCCCGGTGTTGGGGTCCGGTTCGTCAAGAACCTGAGGCAGCTGGGTAACCCGGATGCTGTTATCCTTCCAGGTACAAAAAATACCACCGGTGACCTGATCTTTCTCCAGGAATCCGGGTTGGCCGACCGCATCCTGGACCTTGCGGGCCAAGGGAAAATGGTAGTGGGGATTTGTGGGGGCTTTCAAATGCTGGGTACGCGCCTCGTTGACCCACATGAAACCCAGTCCGGGGTACGTGAAATGGAAGGTCTGGGGCTCCTGGACATCGAAACCACCTTCTCCCCGGAGAAGGTGACCCACCAGGTTCAAGCCAAGGTTGCCAGCCGGCGGGCCTGGTGGAGGAACCTGACAGGGGTTTACGTCAGAGGCTACGAGATCCACATGGGTAACTCGGTACTGGGTTGCGGGGTTGAACCGGCTTTCCAGGTCCAGGCCCGTTCCGGGAAACAGGTGCATGTTGACGACGGGGCAGTAAGTGCAGATGGAAGGGTATTTGGGACCTACCTACACGGTCTCTTTGACAACGCTGTTTTTCTGCGGGAGTGGCTGAAAGTGCTGTCTGGCCGCCGAGGGCACCGGTTTTCCTTGAGCACCCCTGGGGCCTGGCTGGATTACCAGGAGCGCCGGGAGGCTGCCTACGACCGGCTGGCTGACCACGTGCGTCAACACGTGAACCTCCACAGCCTGTACCGGATTATGGGGCTGGTGGAGAAAAGGTGACCTTCTTGTTGATTGTGACGGTCGGGTTTGCCCTTGATTTGATCATCGGGGACCCTGCCTGGCTGCCCCACCCGGTGGTGGGCATGGGGCGGCTGACCAGTTGGATGGAGAAGGTGATGCTGCGGCTGGCACGAACACCTTTCAGCCGCCGGGTCGCCGGCCTCCTCCTGGTGTTCCTGGTGGTGGGCGCAACCTACCTGGCTGCCTCCTGGCTGCTGCGGACCCTTTCTGGGAGCGCACCCGTGGTTGCTGTACTGGTTGAGGTCTGGCTGGTTTCCACGGTATTGGCTGTTAAATCCCTGGGCCAGGCTGCCCGGCGGGTGAAGGATTTTCTTCAGGTGGAGGAAATTGAGGAGGCACGCCGGAGCCTAGGCTGGATCGTGGGACGGGATACCGGTAACCTGGATGAACCAGAGATCGTCAGGGGCTGTATCGAGACGGTAGCCGAGAATACCTCCGACGGGGTGGTGGCCCCGATCTTTTATCTTTTCCTCGGCGGGGTTCCCCTGGCCTTGGCTTACAAGGCGGTAAACACCCTGGATTCCATGGTTGGGTACCGGGACGAGAAGTACCGGGATTTTGGTTGGGCTGCGGCCCGCCTGGATGACCTGGCTAACTTTATTCCGGCGCGCCTGACCGTAGTGTTCCTGTTGCTGGCTGCGGTCTTTTTCGGGCTTGGAGCCTCGTGCGGCTGGAGGACTGTCCGGCAGGATGCCTGGAAACACCCCAGCCCCAATGGAGGCTACCCAGAGGCAGCGGTGGCCGGGAGCTTACGGGTGCGGCTTGGAGGGACGAACTACTACCAGGGCCGGCCTGCGCGGCGTCCTTACCTGGGTGCTTCTTTCCCGCCGCCGACAGTTCATGACCTGGACCAGGCTGTTAGGCTCATGTACCTGGCTTCCTTCATGGCTTTTGTTTCCGGACTATTGATACGGGGAGCCCTTTTCGGGGCGGTGGTGGCATTTTAAGGAGGCTGACCATGTCAAGGCTAATCTGGGCTTTTACTTTTCTTACCCGTCTTCCCCTTCCCAACGTGGAGTTGAAGTCGGTGCAAGAAAGGAGCCAGGCGGCGGCCTTGTTTCCACTGGTGGGGCTGGTTTTGGGCGGGGTGTTGGCCGGTGTCACGTGGCTGGCAGTCCGGGTTTTCCCGCCCGTGACGGTTTCTGTCTTGACCCTGGCTGCCTGGGTGCTTCTGACCGGTGGTTTGCACCTGGACGGACTGATGGATACTGCGGACGGGTTGTTGAGTGGCAAAGCAGACCGGGAAAGTATCCTCCGGATCATGAAGGACAGCCGCCTGGGTTCCATGGGGGCCATAACCCTTTTCTTGGTTCTCTTTTTGAAAGCTGGTTTTATTACCGCCTTACTACCCGGCCGGTTCTTAATCCCTGCCCTTGTTCTGGCCCCTGTTCTCGGCCGGTGGGCGATGGTCTTGGCCATGGTCTTCTACCCGTATGCCCGGGTTGAGGGCGGTATGGGCCAGGTTTTCGCTGAACGTACCGGAAGCAGGGAACTGGTCATTGCCCTGGCAACCACAGGGGTGGCGGCCTGGCTGGTTCTAGGCTGGACGGGCTTGCTGGTTTCGGGTGGGGCTTCACTTGTGGGTGGGCTCGGGGCTGTACTCGTGGCCCGGCGGTTGGGAGGCCTGACCGGGGATGTCTACGGTGCCATCAACGAGATTGTTGAGGTGGCCACCCTTTTTTTTCTGGCGTTGTTATCCGCCCTGTCCTGAACCTGTACCCAAGGTTCTGGGGGTTGCTCGGGCCCAGTCAAAGCACTTGGGGAAGCCCCTGTCCGCCACGCACTCTAGCCTGTAACGGTTCACGAATTTTCGCTTTGACTGGCGTCCGGCGACAGGAACGTTTTGGTCGAGATGCACGGCTTGAGGGGTGGATGTCTGGTTCAAGGACCGGCTGAAGAATGTTCAACAGTGGTTAGAGGCCTGGGGTTCGGGAGGCCTGTGCCGGGACACCGGGATATTGGCATGAAGGGCCCGGGGTGAATGAGACCAGTTAGGGAAGCCGGCCCGGGCCGGAAGAAGACCGGCGTTGGCGGGAGTAGGGGGTTTTATGGGGACGCAAGGAAGGAAGGTTCTGCACGGCCGGGCTGTTGCCCGTGCCCCTGGAACCTGTGGTGAACTCCTCCAGGGCTTTCTGGACGGGGAGTATTTCCTGGTCACGTGTCCTGTTAACCAGTGGTCGGTAGTGGAAATAGCGGTGGGGAGCAAGCCGGTTGGAGACTCCCGGCTCCTGGGACAGTTTATCCCCGGCTCGGAGGCCACGGTGAGCGGTGGCCGGACAGAACCGGGAAAGAAAATGGAAGGACCGGGCCGCCTGGGCCCTTCTCCGCCTGTGAGACACTTTCAATGCCGGGCAGGGGCTGCGACTGCTGAACAAGGCTCGAGGGGCGCTTGTGGCCCGGCTGCGGAGAAGACCCTCAAGGCCGTCCGGCAGACCCTGGGCAGGACCACCCCCGGTATGATCAGCCTGGTGGAGGTGACCGTCACCCTTTACTCCCAGCTACCGGCCGGCAAAGGTTGTGGCAGCAGTACGGCCGATATCACGGCTGCGGCCCTGGCTGCGGCGGCTCTGACTGGAGAGGTGCCCGGACCGGACGAACTGGCAGCCCTTGCAGTCTCCATTGAACCGAGCGACGGGATCATGTACCCGGGAGTGGTTGCCTTTGACCACCTGGGTGGAGTTCTTCTCGAGGAACTTGGCCATCCCCCACCCATGGAGGTCATTGTGGTTGACCCTGGGGGTTCGGTGGATACGGTGGCCTTTAACCGCCGGGAAGGGTTGGTTGATCTAAACCGGGCCAATGAACCGGTAATCCGGGCCGCCTGGGATTATATCTCCTTTGGGTTCGCTACGGGTTGTCCCGAGAGTATTGCCCTTGGAGCCACCCTCAGTGCCCGTGTCAAACAGGAAAACTTCCCCAATCCGGTTTTCGAACCGGCCTTGGCCCTGGCCAAAAAGTGCGGAGCCCTGGGGGTTAACGTGGCCCACAGCGGAACGGTGGTGGGGGTGCTTTTTGACCCCCGGAAGGTTCAGGCCCGGGAAGTGTTTCCATACTTGGCGGAAAACCTTCCCGGCTGCCGGCTCTGGCCGACAGAACTAACCGGGGGTGGTGCCGTGCTTGTGACCCTGCCTGGCGAGGGGGGAGAGGGGGTGGCGGATGGTGAATGAGCAGGCCGACGAACACGGTGGGAATGTGTGGAAAGAGTCAGCACGACTCGGCCTTGGGGTTGATGAACTCATTGATTTCAGTGCCAGCATTAATCCCCTGGGGCCATCCCCAAGGGCCCTGGAAGCCATCCGAGACAACCTGTTGTGGGTCAAGCACTACCCGGACCCTTCCAGTACTGCACTGCGTGCTGCCCTGGCGCGTTACCTGGAGGTACGGCCCGAGAACCTGATGGTGGGAAACGGGGCTGCGGAACTCATCGGCCTGGTTGGTGGTTGGGTTAACCCGGGGCGGCTGGTAACCTTACTGCCCACCTTTTCCGAATACCGGCGGGCTGCTGCGGGCAGTGATTTCGGACCGGTGGCCCTCAGGGCTGCCGACGGTTTTTGTTTCCGGATGCCGGAAGGCGGGTGGGAAGACTTCTTGGCAAACAGGGACCTGGTGTTTATCTGCAACCCCAATAATCCCACCGGGACCCTGGTCTCCAAGGAAGAACTCCTGGACCTTGCCGAGGTGGTCAGGGCACGTGATTCCTGGCTGGTGGTGGACCAGGCCTTCCTGGATTTCATCCCACGGCCGGCAGACTATTCTATGGTGGAAGTGGCGGTGACCATGGACCGGGTTTTAGTCCTCGGCTCCCTGACCAAGTTTTTCGCCCTGCCGGGGCTCAGACTGGGGTACCTGGTTGGGATGCCGGCCACCCTGGAGGAGTTGAGGAAACGGGCCGTTCCGTGGCGGGTTAATATCCTGGCCCAGGTGGCTGGGACAGCTTCCCTGGAGGATGAGGAGTACATAGCTGCCACCAGGGACTTGATTGTGAAGGAGAAGGAGAACCTTTACCGGGACCTGTCTGTGATCCCGGGGCTTAAACCCTACCACCCGGCGGCCAACTTCATCTTGGTCAACTGTTTCCAGACCGGTCTCACTGCTTCCCACCTCAGCCAGGCCCTGGCCCGGCGGGGGATCCTGATCCGGGACTGTGCCAACTTCCAGGGCTTAGACCCCTATTTTTTCCGGGTGGCTGTGCGCGGACCAGCTGACAATGCAGCACTTGTTGCGGGTTTAAAGGAAACCCTCATGTCGTGAGCCTAAACAAAGGCCCAAGGAAAGGAAGCTAGCCGTGGGGAGGTTTGGCGGTGTTATTGTACCTGGTACGGCACGGAGAGGTTCAATCGAACAGTGTCGGAAGGTACCTGGGTCACGGGGATGAACCCTTGACCCTTTCCGGGTGGCGGAAGGTGAAGGATCTCGGCCGTTTCCTGGCCGGGTTGCCGGTGCAGAGAATATATTCGAGTGACCTTGGCCGGGCCGTGCAAACAGCCCGTACTATCGGTTCCCGGCTGGGCCATCCCTGGCACCTCATTACCGACCCGCGCTGGCGGGAAATGGACTTCGGTTGTTGGGAAGGATTGACCCTGGCCCAAATCTGGAGCAGGTGGCCCGTGGAGGTGGACCGCTGGTTCTCCGACCCTTCGTACCCGGTTCCAGGCGGAGAAAGCATCATGGAGGTCCGGGAACGGGTCCGGGAAGTCCTGGCCGAGGTGCTTGATTACGAGGACCAAGAGGACAAAAGGGGAAAGAAAGATGAGGAGGGCTCCCCTTCTCTGACCAGTTCCCGGGTAGGGACTCGGAACGACGAGTGGGGAGTACCTGGAGGACCTCGGGAGGGAAGGGGCAGGCCTGTGGTGGTGGTAACCCACGGTGGGCCTGTCCGGGTCCTTTGGAGTGATGCCTTTGGTTGGGATCCAGAGAAGCTCTGGAATGTGCAGATACCCCCGGGTTCCGTAACGGTGTTGAAGTGGCAGGATAAACGGTTGCTCCCGGTTCAGGCCGGCTGTGTACCACCGGTTGTCCCGGTTGCAGGTTGGGGGCCGACAGAAGGGTAAGGCGTCAGGAAGCCGGTGGCCTGAGGGTTGGCCCTGGGAGCTGCCTGGTGCTTTCCTGCCCTCCGGGACGGCGGGACGTTACTCCCCTGGAGGCAACGCGCTGAAGTTGCGAGGGGGCAGAAATGCCCTTCTTGAGCAGTGCAGAAAAGTGCAGTTCACGATCTTCGTTCACCGGGGTAAGTAGTTCATCGGCACCGGGCCGTACAATCCGCGGTACAACTCCCGGACCTGGATATATGTTTCCAGCCCTTCGATAATGGCCCGGGCCAGTTTCTTCAGGTATTCAGGTTGATTGAGAAGGCGACGGTCGGTCGGGTTGGAAAGAAAGCCCATTTCGATAATGATGGCTGTCATCGGGCTTTCCCGGAGAATGTAGAACTCTGCCGGCCTTGGTATTTTACGGATCCCCTCTTGAACCTTGTTTAGTTCCTGTTGGACGGCTTCCGCCAAGAGCCTGCTGTCCTCCCGTCCCACCTGGTAATAAACAATGGGACCCCGGTGGTATGTTTTCCAGCTCCAGTTGCAGTGAAGGCTGATCAGGACCTCGGCGTTATGGGTGCGGGCAATCTGCACCCTGGCGGCCAGGTCACGTCGTTGACGGGTAGAACCCTCAGGGTAGAGGTGACTAAGGTCGGTATCCCGGTCCCGGGTGGTGATCACCCTGGCACCTTCCCGGGTCAGTTGAGCGCGCAGGACCCTGCTGACCGTGAGGTTGATGTCTTTCTCGTAGTACCTACCGTAATCAGTTCCGGCGTCAATCCCGCCGTGGCCGGGGTCAACAACGATGGTTCTGCCCTTCAGAACCGGTGACCTCCCAGCGGTGGTGAGTACCGCGGCCAGGGTCATGGTTCCAAAGGCCAAGAGCCCGGTGAGGGCGATCAGGCTGAAAAAGAATTTCCTCCTCGGGAGGAACCACAGCTTAAAGGTGGAGATAGAGGACCCCCCAGTCTTAGTCCGGTGCCTCCAGGGCCAAGGAGCCAAGGGTGAGGCCTAGTTCCTGAAGACCTTTGTTCTTAATTGTATTTCACCGACGGCAGGGAGAGAACCTCCAGGGGTTCCGGGAAGTAGGAGCAGGCTCAGGCAGGAAATATCAGACAGCTGGAGTAATGGAGTAATATAGACGTGAAGGCTGGGATTAGATTGGGGAAAATGGGCGTGCGAATCTTTGCCAATACCTGGGGGGTATGAGGATGACCAAAACCAAGGTTGCCCTTGTAAGGACTTCGGACCGGCATGCTGGAGTGAGACGGTCGATTGAACTGTTGGGGGTTAACCCGGTCAAGGGTAAGGAAGTACTTGTGAAACCCAATTTCAACACCGCAGACCCGGCCCCTGGTTCAACTGACCTGGCTACCCTGGAAGAGTTGATCCTGAAGCTTAGGGAGATGGGGGCGCGCAGCGTACTGGTCGCTGAAAGGAGCGGCCCGCCTCTCACTGCGGATGTGGTTCGGGACAAGGGTTATGACCGATTGTTCGAGAAGCTGGGCGTGCGGTTTATCGATCTAGACGAAAACGATACAGATCACTGGGTAGAGTTTCGTCCGCAAAACGGAAACTGGCCGGAGGGTTTTGTTTACCCGAAGGTAGTTCGGGACGCCGAGTGTATTGTTGCCACCTGCTGTCTCAAAACCCACGGCAAGGGTGGGGTGATCAGCATGGCACTGAAGCTGGGAGTGGGCCTGGTCCCCAGGCGGGGCTATGATTTCATGGGACAGATGCACGGTTCTCCCAACATGAGAAAGATGATCACCGAAATCAACCTTTGCTACCGTCCGGAGTTGATCGTGATGGACGGGGTGGATGTCTTTGTGGACGGTGGGCCAGACCAGGGTGTTCGGAAGAAGGCTAGTGTATTTGTCACTGGTACTGACCGGGTGGCAGTTGACGCAGTGGGAGTGGCTGTTTTGAAGGACCTGGGTAGCAACGAGGACATCATGTCCAAGAAAATCTTCGACCAGGAGCAGATTGCGCGGGCGGTGGAATTGGGCCTGGGAGTTGATTCCCCGGACAAGATCGAACTGGTAACTGACGACGAAGAGAGTGCGGCTTATGCCGCCCGGCTCCGTGAGATCCTGGACCAGGGTTAGACCGGACCTGCCCCCTGAAGGCCGGCAGGATTGGAAAGACGGAAACTTCGGCAGGCAGCAGTTATTTTTGGGGGCGTCCTTTAAGGGGCCTTGAGACTGCCGGTACCACGAAAGGTCAAAAACCCGCCGTACCACCGGTGCGGGGTACTCCGGCGCGAAACCAGTTGCAGCGGTCCGAGGGGTGGAGGGACTAGGAATGAACGATGTTTGGTGGTAAAGGGTGACGGCAATCGAAAGCTTTCCGTACCTGGTAAGTATTGGACTGACCTTTGTCCTTGTTGCCGCCGTGGGGATCTCGACCGGCCGCCGGGTTAAGACGGTGCAGGATTTCTCGGTGGGTGGAAACCAGGCCAGTGCCGCCGTGGTGGCGGGTACCATCGTGGGCACCCTTTTTGGAGGCGGCAGTACTGTTGGTGCAGCCCAGATGGCGTTCAAGGTGGGTTTGAGCGGCTGGTGGTTTGCCCTTGGTTCTGGTCTTGGTTGCTTGCTCCTGGCACTGTTTCTGGCACGTCCCCTGCGCCAGGCCGGCCTGGAGACGGTTACCGGCTACCTGGGCCGGGTCTATGGTCCGCAGGCAGCAGTATACGGAGTAATTTTCGTCTCCATGGGGATGTTTCTCAACATTATTCCCCAGATCCTGGCGGCTACGGCCATGATCTCCAGCCTACTTGGGATCTCTACCGCTGCCGGGGCGGTGCTGGCGGTGACCATGGTGGTGGCGTATGTCACTTCGGGTGGTGTTTGGGGTGCCGGTCGGGTTGGAATCTTGAAATCCTTTCTCTTGTACCTATGTCTTGTCGTGGCCGGGTACTGGGCTTACCACTTGGCCGGGGGCCTAGGTTCCATCCGCGCTTCCCTGCCTTCATATCCTTACTTCAGCCTCTTCGGCCGTGGGTTGAGTAAAGACCTGGCGGCCGGCTTTTCGGTTGTGGTCGGGGTGCTGTCAACCCAAACTTACATCCAGGCCATTTTCTCTGGCCGGGATGTGGCTACTTCCCGGCGGGGGGCCCTCTTGAGTGCGGTTTTCATGGTCCCCCTCGGTTTTGCGGGAATCCTGGTGGGCTGGTATATGAAGATCACTCAACCCACCATCGACCCGGCCCAGGCCTTCCCCCGCTTTGTCCTTGAACACCTGAATCCCTGGATCGGTGGTGTAGTTCTGGCGACCCTCATCATTGCTGTCATTGGAACCGCTGCCGGCCTGACCCTTGGTGCAGCCACCATGCTTACCACTGATGTTTACGCACACCTTTTCCGGCCTGGAGCTACGAGCCGGGAGAGGCTGTGGGTGATGCGGATCATCGTTGCGGGCATTACCGCTTTTTCCGCGGTTTTCGTGGCCGGTAATCTTTCGTCCATGATCCTCGGGTGGAGTTTTCTCTCCATGGCTCTCCGTGGTGCCACCATCTGTTTTCCGTTGCTGGCTGCAATCTTTTTCCGAGGCCTGGTTCCGCCCAAGGCCGGGGTGGCGGCCGTGGTGGCCGCTCCGCTGGTAGTGGTTCTCTGGAGCCTCCTGGTCCCCAAGGGCGTGGACCCTTTGTACCCCGGTCTGGGGGTGAGTATGCTGGTCCTGGCGGTGGGGGCAGCTGTGGGTGCCCGCAGGGGGAAGGGCTAGATTCCACCGGCCTGACAGGAACAATGCCAGGAACAATGAAAAGAGCCACCGAGATTACCGCATCCGGGCCGGGTTGCTCAAGAGTGAGATCGGCTCAGAATTACTCGCCAGGGAGAACTGGTGGCGAGATAAATGGAGTTTTCCGGGGGGTAGGAAGGGGCCGGCCTGGTGGCACCCCCTGGGCGAAAAGGCTTGGGGAAAAACAGGAGTGGTTGACCATGAGTAAGAACGGGAGGGTACGGGATGCGACTGGATGGCTCCCTTCCCCTTGAAGGGTTAAAGGTTATCGACGTGTCTACCATGATGGCGGCTCCCTGGGCGGCCACCTACCTGGCGGACTTTGGAGCCGAGGTAATCAAGGTGGAACACCCCCAGTTTGGGGATCATGTTCGGCGGTTTGGGGCCCAGAAAGACGGGATTTCCCTCTTTTGGAAAACCATCAGCCGAAACAAGAAGTCCATTACCCTTGATCTGAGCACCCCCCAGGGCCAGGAGCTTTTCAAGCGGCTGGTGCGGGATTGTGATGTCCTGATCGAGAACTTTCGTCCCGGTACCCTGGAACGGTGGAAGATTGGATGGGAAGAATTGTCCGCCATCAACAGCCGGCTTATTATGTTAAGAACAACCGGTTTTGGCCAGACAGGGCCCTATGCCCGGCGGGCAGGCTTTGGTACGGTGGCAGAGGCCATGAGTGGATTTGCCTATATCACCGGTCATCCCGACGGCCCTCCCACCCTGCCTTCGATTCCCCTGGCAGACGGTGTATGCAGTGTATTTGGCGCCTTGTCGGTCATGATTGCTGTTTACGAAAGGGATGTCAGGGGGAGTGGGAAGGGGCAGTACATTGACATCTGTCTTTACGAGCCTCTCTTTCGCTTCCTGGAGTCCCAGGTGGTCGAATACGACCAGTTGGGTATCGTGCACCAAAGACTGGGAAACCGCACCGCGGAGGCGGCACCGAGAAACGCTTACGTTACCAGGGACGGCAAGTGGGTGGCCTTGTCTGCTAGTGCCCAGCCGATTGCGGAGAGGGTATTCAAGGCCATTGGCCGGGAGGAACTTATCTCGGACGAAAGGTTTAAGGACAACGCTTCCAGGCTGAAGCACAGTGATGAACTGGATGAGATTATTGGTTCCTGGATTGCCAACCACGGGCTTGAGGAGGTCTTGGAAACCTTTGAGGCAGCCGGGGCGGTGGTCGGCCCTGTTTACAACATGGAACAGATCTTCGAGGATCCGCATTTCAAGGAGCGTGGTACCATTATCGAAGTTGCAGACCCAGACTTCGGGAGGATCCGTATGCCTAATGTAGTGGCTCGTTTTTCCCGAACCCCTGGGGAGATTAAGCACCCGGGTCCCAGGAAAGGTGAGCACAACCAGGAGATTTTCGGGGAGCGCCTGGGTCTTTCCCCTGCACAGGTGGAAGAACTGAAAAGGCAAGGGGTTATTTAGGGCCAAGAGGATCCAGCCATTCTGGGAGGGATCTCCGAATGTTGAGGAGTGTTTTGTTTACACCCGGTAATTCCGAACGCATGATGGAAAAGGCCCTCAGGGTTCCGGCCGACGCGGTCGTCTTTGACCTTGAGGATGCCGTGGCCCTTTCAGAAAAGGAGGCAGCAAGGGGAAAGATCAGGCAGGCCCTGACCCTACCCCGCCGGGCGAAAGCCTACGTCCGGGTCAATGCCCTTTCAACCCAGATGACAGCCGATGATATCGAAGCTGTTGCTTGTGGGGGACTGGACGGGGTGGTTTTGCCCAAGGTTGAGAAGGCTGCTGATCTTCACATTGTCGACTGGTTTATGGGTGTAGTTGAAAGGCGCAAAGGCCTTTGCCCGGGCAGCCTGGACCTGGTGGTAATCATCGAGAATGCAAAGGGGGTTTGGAACCTGGAAGAGATCTTGCGTGCCAGTGAGCGGTTGAGCAGGGTATCCTTTGGGTCAGTGGACTACACTACGGACCTTGGAATCAGGTGGTCTGGCACTGGGCAGGAACTCTACTACGCCAGGATGATGGTGGTTTGCGCCTCACGGGCCGCGGGAAAGGAACCCCCACTGGATACGGTTTACCCGGTGGTACACGACCTGGAAGGGCTAAGGAAGGAGGCCGAACTGGCCAAGGCCCTGGGCTTCAAGGGCAAGACTGCCATCCACCCTGAACAGATTCCGGTTATTAACGAGGTTTTCACACCGACACAAGAGGAAATCGAGTTTGCCAAAAAGGTTGTAGAAGCATTCAAGGTAGCCGAAGGGAAGGGATTGGCGTCCATCGTTATTGACGGAGGCAAGTTTGTGGATTATCCTGTTTACCTGAATGCCAAGAGGGTACTGGAGATGGTAGAAGAAGAAAGGGCGACGCCAGGGAAGCTTTGAGCCGGGTAGCCTGTTTTACAGACTGTAGGGGGACGCACGGGGGACTTTGCGTCAAAGGTTGGAGGGGTTCCTTGCGTCGGGAGACCCCATGGGATGAAGTGTACTAATCAATGAGGAGGTATGGGGGTGGATTTTACCGTCCGGTACGGTCGGGAAGAAGTGAGCTTTTCCATTGCGGACAGTAGGGTAAAAGGGGTTTTCCTGCCGAGGGAAAGGGCCGGCCTCGCGGACCCGGTTGCCGCCATGAAAGAAGCACTGGCCAAACCCATCGGGAAGCCGCCGCTGCGGGAAATGGTAAGCCCGGGAAGCAAGGTGGCCATCGTCATCAACGACATCACCCGGGTAGTGGGGACTGATGTTTTTCTCCCTTTCCTTCTCGATGAACTGAACGCGGCAGGTGTACCTGACGACAGGATTACGGCCGTGGTGGCCACTGGTATCCATCGAGGACACACCCCGGAGGAACACCGTTACATTGCAGGTGAAGAGGCTTACTCCAGGATCAAGATCGTGGACCATGATGCAGTTAATGCGCCGGTATCCTATTATGGTCGGACCTCCCGCGGTACCCCGGTATACATCAATGACATCGTGGCCAAGGCTGATTTTGTCATCCTGACGGGAGAAGTGACCTATCACATGACGGCTGGCTACACCGGGGGACGAAAGAGTATCTTGCCAGGAGTGGCTTCCCTGGAAGCCATCGAGACTAACCACAAGGCCATGGTGGAACCCACGGCGACCCAAGGCCGCTTGGAGGGTAATGTCCTGCACGAAGACATGCTGGAAGCGGCTCGGATGGTGAAACCCAACTTTATCTTCAACGTTGTCCTCAATTCCCGGCGGGAATTTGTCCAGGTAGTGGCGGGGGACATGGAGCAGGCTCATGCTGAAGGCTGTAAGCTTGTGGACGAGATGTTTGCGGTCAACATCGAAGAGAAGGCCGAGGTGGTAATCGCCACTTGTGGTGGGTACCCCAAGGATATCAACTTTTACCAGGCACAGAAGACATTGAGTAACGCCCACCGCGCCGTGCGCCCCGGTGGTACCATCATCTTGATGGCCGCCTGTCCTGAAGGGCATGGGTCCCAGAAGTTCTATGATTTCATGAAGGACCACAGCACGCCTGGTGAAGTGGTGGAAGCGGTGGCAGCCAACTTCCAGATGGGGCACCACAAGGCCTACTTGACCTGCCGTACCTTGAAGGAGGTCCACACGATCCTGATCTCTGAAATGCCGGATGAAATTGTCCGGGTACTAATGATGGAACCGGCGCACTCGGTGGAAGAAGCACTGGAAAGGGTGCGGGCCAGGCATGGCCCTGACTTCCAGGCTTATGTATTGCCGGAAGGTTTCCTGACGGTGCCCTTCGTGAACTCGTGAACCGGCCAGAACCTGTACCTATTTTCCGTTGTCCATGGACATTTTCCCGTTGACGGGGCTTTTTGGCTGTGCTATAATACTACCAACTTAATACCGAGCACTCTTATCCAGAGAGGTGGAGGGACTGGCCCAATGAAACCCGGCAACCGCCAATCGTTTTGCGGTTGGAAAGGTGCCAATTCCTGCAGAACCAGGGGGTTCTGAGAGATGAGGGTAGGACTCGGGCGTCATGCCGATCCCAAGGTTATGAGCCTCTTCTCTCAGAAGGGGCTTAAATTTTTGCTTTCCACCGGGAGGAAGGCCCAGAAGGGAAGCGTTTGACCCGTGGCTGGGGGGAGACTTTCCTGCACCTGGCTAATTGGGGGTTAAGCCCGGTGTTGGCGGTTCGGGGTCGAGAGCCCGTAATGGACAGAGAGGTAAGGGTGTGCTCGGCAAGATAAGTGATACAAGTTTTTTTGAAAGGGGAGTTACAACATGGAGAGGGGAAATAACCAGGGTAATTACCACTATGCTTTCGAGACCATGGCTGTCCACGCCGGGCAGCAGCCGGACCCAGCCACTGGAGCCCGGGCCGTTCCAGTGTACCAGACCACTTCGTATGTGTTCGAAGGCACAGACCACGCGGCCGAACTCTTTGCTTTGAAGAAACCGGGAAATATTTACACCCGGATTATGAACCCTACTACCGCGGTTTTCGAAGAAAGATTGGCCGCCTTGGAAGGTGGGGTAGGGGCTCTGGGGGTAGCCTCCGGTCAAGCGGCGACAACTTACGCCCTGTTGAACATTGCCGAGGCCGGGGATGAAGTGGTCAGTTCCACCAGCCTGTACGGCGGTACTTATAACCTTTTTGTTCATACCCTTCCCAAGCTGGGCCTCGAGGTCAAGTTTGCTGACCCCATCAGGATTGAGAATTTCCGGCGGGCAATTACAGACCGGACCAAGGCTATCTACGTGGAGACCATCGGAAACCCCAAACTGGATGTCCCAGACTTGGAGGAACTGGCCGAGGTGGCCCACGAGGCAGGGGTTCCGCTGGTGGTTGACAATACCTTTGCTACGCCGTACCTGTGCCGACCGATAGAATACGGGGCTGACATTGTGGTCCACTCAACAACCAAGTTCATTGGTGGCCATGGAACCTCCATTGGTGGGGCCATTGTAGATTCTGGAAAGTTCGATTGGAGTAACGGGAAATTCAAAGGTTTCACTGAACCTGATCCCAGTTATCATGGCCTCAGGTACCTTGAAGCCTTCGGGGAACTTGCTTACATTATCAAGGTCCGGGTTCAACTTCTAAGGGATATCGGTGCCTGTCTCAGTCCGTTCAATGCCTTCCTGTTCTTACAGGGGTTGGAGACCCTGCCCTTGAGGATGGAAAGGCACTGTCAGAACGCAATGGAGGTTGCTCGATTTCTAAAGGAACACCCGAGGGTTTCCTGGGTTAACTACCCGGGACTTGAGGACCACCCTTCCCATGAGACGGCTCTCCGCTACCTAGACGGGGGCTTTGGGGCGATCCTAACCTTTGGAGTCAAGGGTGGTTACGAACCGGCGAGAAGGTTCATTAATTCGCTAAGGCTTTTCTCGCTCCTGGCAAATGTTGGTGATGCCAAGTCACTGGTAATTCATCCGGCCAGTACAACCCACGCTCAACTTTCTGAGGAGGAAAGGGAGAAGAGCGGGGTAACAGAGGATCTGATCCGTCTCTCGATTGGGATTGAAGCCGCATCAGACCTGATTGCCGACCTCGACTACGCCCTGAATGAAGCCTGGTGACACTCAAAGGGGGAGGAGGTTTGACTGTGGGGATACCAGAACGTTCTTCGACCTCAAAACACCAGGGTCTAGTACCCGGTCATGGTAGTGCGGGGTGTTTCCCTGAGTACGTGAAGTTCTTTACCTTTGCTCAACCACCGTCTGCCTTTACCCTGGACAGCGGCCGCAAGATCAGCCCAGTGACCTTGGCCTACGAAACGTACGGTCGCCTGAACCCAACCCGGGATAACGTGATTCTGGTTGCCCATGCTCTGACCGGTGACTCCCATGTAGTGGCGCATACTAAAGACGATCGCAAAGGTTGGTGGGAGGGTCTGGTAGGTCCCGGCCGGGCCCTGGATACAAACCGCTACTTCATTGTTTGTTCCAACGTCCTGGGTGGTTGCCGCGGGTCAACTGGTCCCAGTTCCATCAATCCTGCCACCGGTCGGGAATATGCCATGGACTTTCCCGTGATCACCATCAGGGATATGGTGAGGGCTCAACGGCGGTTGCTGGATTTTCTCGGAATCAGGAAGCTGGTTGCAGTTATAGGTGGGTCTATGGGGGGGATGCAGGCCCTGGAGTGGGCTGTTGCGTACCCCGGACTTGCTGGCCGGATCCTGAACATTGCTGCCCCTGCCCGCCATTCCCCCCAGTCCATTGCCTACCACGAGGTTGGACGCCAGGCGATCATGCGGGACCCAAACTGGTGCCGGGGGAACTATTACGGCCAGCGGCCACCGGAGGAGGGTTTGTCCCTGGCCCGGATGGTTGGGATGATTACCTACCAGAGCAACGAGTCGATGGAGCTCAAGTTTGGGCGTCACCTGGAGGACCCGACCTCTTCCCCCTTTGACTTTACCAGTAAATTCAAGGTGGAAAGCTACCTCTGGTACCAGGGGGAGTGCCTGGTACGAAGGTTTGATGCCAACTCTTACCTCTTTCTGACCCGTGCCATGGACCTCTTTGACCTGGGCCGCGGCAGGGGAGGCTTGAAACGGGCGCTAAAAAGGATCCAATCTGAGGTCTGGGTGGTTGGGATCAGCAGTGATATCCTCTACCCGGTGGAAGAAATGAGGGAACTTTACGCCCTGATGCGTGTCCAAGGGGTTGATGCCCACTACGAGGAGCTTAAGTCACCCTTTGGCCATGATGCCTTCTTGGTTGAAACCAGGCAGGTTGAAGTCTTGATGAAGCGGTTTCTAGAAAGGGAATGTGTCAGCGGGGTTTCTTGAAGGTGGTTAACCTGAGGGGCCGGGCAGCACCAGTGACCAGAATTATCGCTGCGTAGGCAACAAGACCGGCTGCAGCCGAACCGAAAGTGGCGACCGGCAGGGAACCCAAGGGCAGGAGGGTGTGGTACACCTGCTTGATGGTCAGGGCGCAAACCAAGGCGGCAGCGAAAGGTTTGACGAGGTGGTTGGCGATATTCACGGTGAAGCCCACTTCTTTGAAGACCCCGTAGAGGTTGAGCCCCCCTCCAACCAGGAAATTAACCAGCGAGGCAACTGCCGCTCCCCGGATACCGAAGCCGGGGACGGCGGCCAGAAAAAAGACTACCGAGGTATCAGCGCAAAGGGCCAAGATGTAGTTCCTGACCGGGATAGAGGGTTTGCCCAGCCCTTGTAGGATTCCAGAGGTGGTCTGGCGCAGGTATGCCAACACCGCTGCCGGTGCCATGATGGCCACCAGGGTCCCGGCTTCCGGGTAGTTGTAGGCTACCTCGCAGATTTGCCTGGCCAAGACCAGGAAAGTAGCGACCACGGGGAGTCCAAGCAGGTAGGTGACCGTCAGGGCTTTTTGGGTCCGGAGGCGGACCGAACGGAGATCCCGCCGGGCGAGGGCAGCTGAGATATCGGGGACAAGATTGATGGCCATGGCCACGTTGATGATGTTGGGGAGAAAGATCAGTGGAAGGGCGATCCCGGTGAGCTGCCCGAATTGAGTGGTGGCCTCTGCCGTGCTCAGGCCCGAGGCTCGCAGCCGGGCCGGAATGAGGGTAATATTGAAGGTGGTGCTCAGGGAAGCGGCAATCCGGCCGGCTGTGACCGGTAGGGAGAGATCAAACATGCGCTTGATGGTGGTCGAAGGGGGCTCCGGACGTCCTAGAGGGCGTCCGGTTTTCTCTTCCAGGAGTGTTTTCCTGCACTGTAGGAACAGGGCCGACAGGGTCACCAAGCCGACTAATTCTCCAAGAACCATGCCGACGGCGATTCCCGCGGCTACGTACCCAGGTCCCCTGGGGGCGAGGTAGAGGGCCAGGGCAAGGGTTGAAACGGCATGGGTTACCTGTTCCAGGAAGGAAGAGACCGCGAGGGCTTCCATTTGCTGCAACCCCTGGAAAAAACCTCGCAGGATGGCTGCCAGGCTGACCACAAAGATACAGGGGACCAGAAAGATGACAACCCAGTAGGTACGGGGGTCGCTGAAAATGTAGTTGGAAAGTAAAGGGGCGAGCAGGTAGAAAGCGGTGGAAACCGCAGAGCTCAAGACAGTGAGGATCGCGACCGCAATCTTTACGGTACGGAGGGCTTCCCTTGGTTTGCCAAGGGCCACCCTTTCCGAGACAAGCTTGGAAATGGCATAAGGGATACCGGCGGTGGCGACCAGCAGGAGGGTGAAGTACACCGGCGTCACCATCCTGTAGATGCCGATAGGCTCTGGCCCAACCCAGCGGATAAGATACAGGTTGTAGAAGAACCCGATGAACCGGTTCAGAAAACCAGCTGTGGCTAGGATTACTGTTCCCTGCAGGAAGGTTGCCGATCTCAACGGGTGGCTCCTTTCCCTTGGCCCCGAAAGTGCAGTCCCGGTATTCAGAGTGGCTTTGTTAAGATTTATGCGGTAGGAGACCGGTCAATGCTGCGGGAGACGGCTGGAAGGGGGCCGTCGGGCAACCGGTGCCGGTTGACACCCAAGAGCCGTGCCAGGGCATAACCCGGGAAGGGGGCAAATATATTCTTATAGTGAACAAAGGGCTCGACATTGGGAAAATCCCAACCCTGAATCTTTGGGGAAGCGGGAATGGTGACTTATGCCACCACCAAGGCGAAGGGGACGGAAGGTCCTGGCGGTATTCCTGGTCTTTATCGGGTTATGGGTTCTCCTGGGCATGGTTGGGGATCTGAGGCGGGTATGGGTGTCGGAGGAGAACAGGGCAGCTTACTCAACCTTCGATATCTTGATCCGTGACGGTTATATCGTTGATGGTACCGGACGCCCCGGTTACGTGGCCGACATCGGTATCCGCGGCGACAGAATTGCAGAAATTGGTGACCTTTCCCTGCGGGAAGGGGAAGTTACCATCAATGCCTCCGGGCTGGTTGTTGCTCCCGGTTTCATCAACCCCCACTCCCATTCCGACCGCACCATCCTCCAGAGTCCCCACGCCGAATCGGCCCTGAGACAGGGGGTCACCACGGAAATCATCGGAACGGACGGAAAATCCCCGCTTAGCGTCAGCGAGCACCTCAACAGGGTGGCAGCGGTACGACCTGCGGTGAATTACGCAATGCTTATCGGTCAGGGCACGGTAAGGGCTGCGGTGATGGGTTCTGGGCCGGGTCGGGCGAGCGAAGCGCAGCTAGAAAGGATGGAGGAACTGGTCAGAAAAGCCATGGAAGAAGGGGCCGTCGGCCTGTCAAGCGGCCTGGAGTACGTTCCAGGGAAGTACACCACGACCGAGGAACTGGTGCGGCTGGTGAGGGTGCTGACCCCATACCAAGCCGTTTACTCCACTCATATCAGGAACGAAAGGGTCAGGATTCTCGCTGCGGTGGATGAAGCCCTTTCTATTGCCCGGGAGGCTCAAGTGCCTCTGAATATTTCCCATATCAAGGTGGCGAGGACCCCTAGTTGGCCGGCCCGTGAAGATGTCCTGGTGGACCTTACCCACCAAGTCATTGCCAGGATCCAAGCCGCCCGGAGGCAGGGTCAGGAGGTTTACGCCGATTTCTACCCGTATGGGGCACCGTGGTTCCTGATCGAAAGGGGGCTTTCAGAAATGTACGGCCGCTACCCATCCCGGATTATTTACATTCTTCGTTGTGCTGACCGGTCGGCTGAAGGGAAATCCTTAACGCAGCTGGCGGCTGAACGCGGGGTTTCAGTTGCCAAGGTGGTGCAGGAGTTGCGCGCCCACGGGGAGCCTGTTCAGGTGTACGTCAAGACCTTGTCAGAACAGAGCATGGCCGAGTTTTTGAAACAGGACTTTACCCTGGTCGGCACCGACGCCCCTGCGGTTTCTTCGGACCCGGGGTACTCCCTTGAGGAAAGGCTTCATCCCCGGGCCTTCGGAACCTACCCCAAAATAATAAGAAAATATGTACGTGAAGAGAACCTCCTGACCTTGGAGGAGGCCATCCACAAAATGACCCTTGGAGCCGCCCAGCTGTACCAGCTCAAAGGGCGGGGGATGATAGCCACAGGTTACTACGCTGACCTGACCATCTTCAATCCGGCTGTGGTCAGGGAGAAAACCACCTATCACGACCCGGCCCGGTATCCAGAAGGGATCGAATACGTCCTTGTCAACGGCCAAGTTGCTGTTTCGGGCGGTGAACTGCAAAAAGTAAGGGATTCCGGGGGGAAGGTAACTACCGTCCGGAACGGGCGGGTGCTGCTGCGGGGCAGGTTTTAGGGTTACCAGCCTGGGTCGCTCTGGAGTCCCCCATACTGCCACAGGCGACGGGAGGACCAGCTGTAGCCACCTGTCTGAGCCTGGAGGGCGAGTTTGTGGCTGGGGCCAGCAGCCGACGAGGTTCATTACAACCATCCGGTGCGCGTGGCGCCGCGAAGGAAGGCCGGTGCTGTTGGGGCATTCTCGTAGTATTCACCCAGACCTCCTTACCGGGGGGAGATTGAAGACTGCAGTCGGTGGTTAAGGTCATTAGTTCCCTGTTCCCAGGATTTCCGCCGTCAATTTCTTCTCATCGGCGTAAACCCGTACCAGGACAGGGGTGGTCCGGTTATTCACAAAACGCAGGTCTTTATCATGAGCCACGGCGGCATCTTTGCCAGGGGTGACATAGTATATGCGCAGGGTATGACGGTGTCTTTCGGTAAGCTTTAAGCCGGCCTCGACGATGGCGTTGTAGAGAGTGGTGGATACCTGACAGATTCCACCCCCGATCCCCGGGGACATTCGCCCGGTGTCGTCAATGATGGGAGCATCTTGATAGCCCCTTTCCCTGGTGTAAGGACTGGCCAGGGCGTTAAAGGAAAACTCTTCACCCGGCAGGACCAGGGTTCGGTCGAGGAAGGATGCCGAGAGCCTAATATTGTAACGCCGGGCACTTGAACCCTGCATCCAGGTGGTGAAACTTCCAAGCACCGTGCTGATAGCTTTCAGGTCTTGAGCCTTCCACTCTGGTTCAATGTCTAGCAGCACCGGTTCTACCCGGGCTCCTTCGGCAGCGGACATGACCCTGTTGACAGTGGCCTGGATATCAACCTGGACCCCCCATTTTTCCGGAATGATCTGCCCTGTGCTGCGGTCAATACTGGCGTTTTTCGCTTCCTGGTTTAGCTCTTCGGCCAACTGGCGCACCTTTTCCTCTACCTCCACGGTGGTCAGTCCGGAGACCGATTCCCCGTGCAGTGTGACGCCTGGTGGAACACCAAAGAGAAATCTTGTCACCGGGGCCCGGAAGGGCCACCAGAAGGTAAAGGCCAGGGCGATAATGAGGATGATGGTTCTTGGGAACCTGGGGTTGATAACCAGGAAATGTCCGGTCAAGGTCATCACCACGGCAGGCTGGAATTCTCATGAGTCACTGGAAATATATTAAACCTTTCAGGGGTTTATGCCCTAGCACGGTGCTGTTTCCTTACCCTTTGGCTGAATCGAACCCTGGGGGCGGTCTGGCTCCCCACGTCTTTTGATAAATGGCAGGCTGCACTGGTGGTGAAGTCTTTTTTTCTTGTGTGCCTTGTCACAAGACCAACAGGTTTACGGTTACGCGGCGAACCCCAGCTACTCTCTGGCAGATAATTCCTGGAGGTTCACGGAAGGTCACGGCGAAAAAAAAGGAAGTGGTACCCGGGAAAAGGAGCCTTTCGTGGTAGCGATTCAGAGGGGGTTGGGGCATGGTTCGGAAGCAATGGATGTGCGCAATGGCGGTGTTACTTTCCGTTTTCTTATTTACCCCGCCTGTTTACGCCTCTACAGGTCCTACGGAGCCAGTAATCGTCTATGTCAATGATGTTCCACTGGCACCTTCTGTCCCGGTGGTCATGGAAGAGAGCAGGATTCTGGTGGGGTTAAGGGGACTCTTCGAGGCCCTGGGACGCGAGGTTCATTACGATACCGGTTCGAAACGGGTCTTAGTCAATGGTGATGGTGACCGGCAGGGGATTGTCATCGGCCTGGGTGAAAAGGAGGCCCTTGTGGGAGGCAGGGTTGTGCCCCTGGATGTTCCGGCCCGGGTCGTAGAAGGCAGAACCTTGGTTCCCCTACGTTTTGCAGTCGAGGCCTTGGGTGGCCAAGTGGCCTGGGAAGGGGTTACCAATACGGTATCGATCTCCATTGCTGCCGGGATTAGTGATGCAGGGGAGCAAGACAGGTGGCACGCCCATGAGGACGAAGTTGAACTCCTGGCCAGGATCATCTATGCTGAGGCTGGGTCTGAGCCGTTTCAGGGACAGGTGGCCGTAGGCGCGGTGGTTGTAAACAGGGTTGAGGACCCGCGGTTTCCCGATTCGATTGAGGCGGTGATCAAAGAACCTGGACAGTTCCTTGCGGTTTACAGCCGACGGTTTCAGGTGGAGCCCAGTGAGCTCAGCCGCAAGGCTGCCCTTACGGCCCTTTCCGGCTATGACCCAACAGGTGGGGCCCTTTTCTTTTATAATCCACGGCTGTCAACCAGCAGTTTTTGGCGGACGAAAAAGGTAACTGCCGAAATCGGCAACCACAACTTCGCCAGGTGAAAGCCGGCCCCAGCCTTGTTCTTAAGGTCTTTTTCAATCTTGAGGCTCTTACATCGGAAAAGACCTTACTTGCACCTAACCGAAACGTCGAGTCTTAAGCTTTACTGGAACCCCGGGCTCACAGGCCCGGGGTTGGGTTTTCTATGTACCGGCATGGATCTGCCGCGAGGGTGAAGGTCACGATGAAGGTGGCAGCAGCCGCCAGGTGGAGGCAAGGCCTGCGATCTGAGGGCGGCCTTAGTGAAACCCTGAGTAGTGTTCCATTCCGCAATGCGGCGCGGCGGCACCACAGAAGGTGAAAATCAGGCTCCAGCCGGTTGCTGCAGTCTACACCAGGGGTGGCATCGAACGGGTGGGTGCGGGCTTCCTGAGCTGGTTCAAGAACCGCAGGCGGCGGACCAGCCGCAGCCACCGCGAGTTTGTGGCTGCGGCCCGGAGCCGTCGAGGTTCATTATACAACTATACGTTGAGCGTGACGCCGCGAAGGAAGGCAGGTGCCGTCGGAAAATTTTCGTAGTGATGCTCCATGCCGCCTCAGAAGTGCCGGAACCACGAAGCATAAAAATTCGAAGCTGTATTCAGCAGCCCCTTGAGCGAGTAGTATCGTGAGTTGCACTCCCGGGTTGCTCCGGAACCAAACGCTGCGGTTGCAGCCCCGAAGGGGTGAGGAAGAAAAAAGGCGAGTGGAGGAGCAACCCTGGCGAGGTGGACGATGGCATTTTCGTAGAAGCGTCTGCGTAGGGGGAGCCCTCAGAAGAGACCGCTCTCTGCGATCCGGGCGACAGCTTCTTTCAACTGTTCTTCATCCTGGACAAGGCCGATCCTGACGTACCCCTCCCCGTTTTCCCCGAAGCCGTTGCCCGGTAGGACCACGACCCCCGTCTTTGCGAGGAGGGTGGTGGCGAAGTCAGAGGAGGTATATTCCCCCGGAACCGGGGCCCAGACAAACATGGTAGCCTTGGGTTTCTCTAGCTTCCAACCGATGGAGTTTAGACCCTCTACCAAGACATCTCGTCTTCTCTGGTAGGTAAGGACGGTTTCCCGAACGTATTCTTGGGGTCCGGTCAGTGCCGTAATCCCCGCATATTGAATGGGCTTGAAGACACCATAGTCAAGGTAGGACTTAACCTCGGCCAGGGCGGCTATCACCTGGGGGTTGCCGGATACGAAACCGAGCCTGCACCCGGCCATGTTGTAAGTCTTGGAGAGGGAAGAAAACTCTACCGCAACCTCTTTGGCCCCATCGACCTGCAGGAGGCTTGGAGGCCGGTACCCGTCAAAGGCCAGTTCACAATAAGCAACATCGTGACAGATTAAGAAGTTGTACTGGTAGGCCAGCTCCACCAGCCGTGAAAAGAATTCAAGGGGAGCAGTGGCCGCCAGCGGGTTGTTGGGGTAATTGATGATGATCATTTTAGCCCGCTTGAGCAGTGACGGTTCGAATTCTTCCAGAACCGGCAGGTAGTTGTTTTCTTCCAGCAGGGGGTAACGGTAGAGCTCGGCACCTGCGAATAGGGGTCCGGCACTGTAAATCGGGTAACCGGGATCGGGAACCAGGACGGTATCCCCTGGGTTGATGACTGCCAGTGAGATGTGTGCCAGCCCGTCCTGGGACCCCATCAGGTCCAGTACCTCGGTCTTGGGGTCAAGTTCAACCCCAAAACGGTTTCGGTACCAGTCTGCGAGGGCCTCGTGCAGTTCAGGAAAACCCAGGATGGCGTAGCCGTAATTATTGGGATCGGCTACAGCCTCCTGAAGGCGTTTTCTGATATGTGGTGCCGGCGGGAGGTCCGGGCTTCCGATACCGAGGTTAATGACTTCAATGCCGCGTTCCATGGCGGCGTACTTGGCTTTCTCCATCTCGGAGAAGACGGCAGACGAAAACCCCTTGATTCGGTCTGCCTTTTCGAAGAACATCTTCTGTCCACCTCCACCACTGTCTAGCTTCATGTAGGTTCTGTTTTCGGGCGAAACCGTTGCCGGATTCCTGCATGGTTGCGGAGAAAACAGACGACCGCCAGACTTAGTTCTTTAAGCGGGGGAACAATTCCTGCCAGGGGAGACAAAAGGGGAAAACAGTGGTAGTTGCATTGTCACGGGGCCCATCCGGGGTTTTTGGGCTGCGGGGTTTCAAGAGAAGATGGGGATGGTACCGGCAGCCTCTCGACCTAGCCGGTTTGGGGGATAGGATTTCGGGGCTGGAATGTTGAAATTAACCAAATGAACCTCGGCGGCTCCGGGCGGCAGCCACACACCCCTCCGGGCCCAGACAGGTAGTTGCGGCTGGTCTTCGCTGCCTGCGGTTCTTGAACTCGTTTACTCATCGCCGCTCGGGGAGCCCGTGGCTGCCCGTTTGTTGGCACCCCTGATGTAGACTGCAACAACAGGCTTGTTCTTGATTTTCATTCTCCGTGGTGCCTCCACCGGTAGCGGTGTGCAGCACTAGTGGAGAAGAGACGGCGAGAAGCATGGAGGCCTGCCAGGCTCGAGAAAGGAGAGGTGGTCAGATTTAAGGTTGGGGTCAAGTACTGCGGCGGGTGTAACCCGGTCATCGACCGGAAACGGGTTCTTGAGGGTGTCCAGGAACTGGTGTTCCGGGACGGGATAGGCTTTGTACCGGCTGCTGACCCGGAGGCAGTAACGGTTCTGATCCTCAGCGGGTGTCCGGCTGATTGTGCCACACGCCCCGGGATCCAGCCGCCGGCAGGATGGGTGGTGGTTGCAGGGGAGACGGTGCAGCACCGTGCAGTACCAGAGGAACAAATACCGGCTACGGTAGCCGAGTTCCTACGTTTGTTGAAAAGTGACAGGTCTTGATTGGTGCCTGTGCTGCGTGGAAACCGGCCAGTACAGGGATGGATTTGCACGACTCGGGCTGGTCGGTCTGAACCACGGGGAACTAAATTGAACGAACTTTACCGGTGTGGGTTTTCGGAGCGAGAACGGTGGTCCTCAAGGGACAGCGGGCCGGTTGGTCCGGCAGTGTTCCAGTTAAGGATAGCAGAGGCTCAGCCAGGGGTGAGTGGGGAAATATGAAACAGCCAAGCAGAAAGCAGTTTTTGACAGTTGTAGGAATCAAAAGCGCGTAGCACTTAAAGGAGTTGAAGGGTAATGATCCCAAAAAGTTTCGACCTTACGGGCAAAGTTGCCGTGGTTACCGGTGGGGGGAAAGGGATCGGCAGGGCTGCTGCGGTCGCCCTGGCAGAGGCTGGGGCAGACGTGGTGCCGACAAGCCGGACAGCGGGTGATGTGCAGGAGGTGGCCGCCGAAATCCGGCGCCTCGGCCGTCAAACCCTGGAGGTAACCACGGATGTGGCTGTTCCGGAGCAAGTGGAAGAAATGGTTGAAGCCGTGATGGCCAGGTTCGGTCGGATAGATGTTCTTGTGAATGCCGCCGGGATCTCCCCGGTTCTGAAAAGGGCAGAGGAAATGACCATCGAGGAGTGGGACCAAATTATCAATGTTAACCTTCGGGGGAACTTCCTTTGCTGCCGGGCAGTAGGGATGAAAATGATCGAGACTCAGGTTCGTGGTTCCATCATCAATATCGCCTCGATAGGAGGAGAAGTGGCCTTCCCCCGCCTTGCGGCGTACTGTGCGAGCAAGGGAGGGGTCCTGCAGCTAACCCGGGTCCTGGCAGTGGACTGGGTGAGATTCGGCATCCGGGTCAACGCTGTTGCCCCGGGGTACATTGAAACTGGGATGACCGAAGGGGTGCGGCGAAGTGAAAAAATCTACGCTGACCTGATCCGGAAAACCCCAATGGCCAGATTTGGAAAACCTGAAGAAATCACAGGTGCTGTCGTCTACCTGGCTTCAGAGGCATCGAGCTTTGTTACTGGGTCTACCCTGACTGTCGATGGTGGGTGGTTGGCGTTGTGAAAAGGAACCAGTATGAAGATGCTTACCATCTAGCCCTGGCGGCTTTTCGTTCCGAGCCGGACCTGGAATTCAGGGCCCGGTTAGCTGGGGCCCTTTTCGATAAAGAGCAGCGCGCTATCTCCATTAGTTACTGTGGTTGTGATTACCTGGTCGGTGTGGACGGGGGAATCGAACCTGTCAGTTCGCGGGAAAAACCTGAGCTGACCGACGAGATCCTGATTTTGCAGTACCTCACCCGGTCCAGCGGTCTTCCCCCGCGCGGCCAGTGGTTATCTTTCTTGGAACTTCCCGGTGGGCCTCAGCATTACGCTCCCTTCCAGCGTGAGGCTATTTCCCCCCTGGCCAGGGAATTTGGGGACGACCCGGAGGATTTCAGGCGGGTGGTTGAATCCTTCGGAGGCGAGGGGATGGATGCCGGTGATGTGGGAGCTGTCATACCGGCTTTACCCAAGGTCCCGCTGGCGCTGGTCTTATGGGCTGCGGACGAGGAATTTGAAGCCCGGGCCAACATCCTTTTTGATGTCACGGCCAGCACCCACTTGGAAACAGCGTCTCTTTACATGCTCGGCATTCAATTGTCAAAGGCTGTGCGCAAAAAGAGAGGTTTTTGGGTACCTTGACTTTTCAAATTCGAGTGTTTATAATATACGCGTAACGCCAAGAATCATGTAAACTTTGCAGTTACGCTCCTCGGTAGCTCAATGGTAGAGCGCTCGGCTGTTAACCGAGTGGCTGCAGGTTCGAGTCCTGCCCGGGGAGCCAATAATTATGGGGATGTAGCTCAGTTGGGAGAGCGCCTGCCTTGCAAGCAGGAGGTCGGCGGTTCGAGTCCGCTCATCTCCACCAATAACCTTGGGGTGTAGCCAAGCGGTAAGGCACGGGACTTTGGATCCCGCATCCGCAGGTTCGAATCCTGCCGCCCCAGCCATTGTGAAAAATGACGGGGCCCTTGATGGGCCTTTTTTTGGTGTAAGCCTCCTTTCATCCCTGCAGTGTTCCGAAACCTAGGCAGGTACCACCGGGATTTCACGGGCCGACCACGGCCAGGTAGTTCCTGATTAAGACCAGTGGGCGCGCGGCGGCCGGGCCGGTGAAATCACAAGGGGCTTCCAGCAGGTCGAGTTCTGCCCTATGAGAAGAGGGGTGTCCTGTGCTTTGCAAGTAGTGTTCAAGTTACACTAAAGATTGGCGGCACTACGAGCAACAAGAGCTGCAGCTGACCTTATTGCAGTGCAAGAAGACAATCGACTCTAGTGACAGGTTGCCGGATTACTGGATTGAGAAGGAGTTGAAAAAGTGCTCTTTGACTACCACCTCCACTTGGAAGAGGGTCCCTTGGAACTGGAATGGCTTGAACAATTTTACCGGCAGGCCTGCCGGGTGGGACTGGAGGAGATTGGGTTTTCCGAACACTGCTACCGGTTCCGGGAAGCGGCCCATATTGTGGCTGATAATCCGTGGGTTCTGCAGTGGGTTGAAATCAGTGTCGATGATTACGTTCGTCTGATTGAAGCCGCCAGGAAAAAAGGTCTTCAGGTGAAGCTTGGTATTGAGTTCGATTACGTAGAAGGCCGGGAGGGGGAGATTGCCCGGTTTTTGAGCCGATACCCGTGGGATTACGTGATCGGGTCGGTCCACTGGATAAACGGCTGGGGGTTTGATGTTCCGGAGCAGAAAGACCGGTGGCAGGAGGTGGACGTGGACCAGGTTTACCACGACTACTTCCGTAAGGTGATTAAGGCGGCGGAGAGCGGTCTCTTTGACATTATGGGCCATTTGGATGTCGTAAAGGTTTTTGGTCACCGGCCCAGCTGCGATATTACGGGTCTCATGGAAGAAGTTGCCCAGGCCCTTTCCAGGGCCGGGGTATGGTTTGAGTTGAATACAGCCGGTTGGCGTAAGCCGGTTCAAGAAACCTACCCATCAAAGTCCTTTGTTTCGATTCTCGCCCGGTACGGGGTACCTGTGACCCTTTCCTCAGATGCCCACCGGCCGGAGGAGGTTGGCCATGGTTTTCCCGAGGCTGCCGAGATCTTGAAGAAGGCAGGTTATGATTCGGTGGTGCGTTTTTCGAAGCGGCGGGCCGAAAGGGTCAAGCTTTGAAGAAGCCTATATTGGAATCGAAATCTATGTAACCGGAGAAGTGCCTGGTGTTACTGTATTGGGAAGGAAGAATTAATTGGCAGAAAACTTGGTAAAAAATGTCACAGCTAGAAAGGTTTTCTGGCAATTGGCCTGCCTCCCGTAAGTGGATGGCACCACGGAGGATAAACATGGGACTCCGTCGAATCAATCCTCCTGAAGCCGGCGAAGAAAGCATCCACCGACTCAGGCATGGTATTTGCGCGGTAATGGTCCACGCCGCTTCAGGCGGCGGCACCAGCGAAAAAGTGGAAATGGCTGGTGGCAGTCTATCTTCGCCTCCGCTTTCTGAAGAGACGACCAACTAAGGCGGTCAGAAAAAGCTCTAAAGCGGAAGTGCGAGCCTTACTGCCAGAAGGGAGGAAAAGATGGTGTCGAAGGCCCTTGTGATTAACAAAAAAGACAACGTGGCCACAGCTACCAAGGACCTGGAGGCTGGGGAAGAACTGGAGTTGGAAGTTGGCGGCGAAAAGGTAAAGGTAGTGTTGACCGGGCCGGTGGAGACCGGGCACAAGTTTGCGGTCAGGGAGATCAAGAAAGGAAACCCGGTGACCAAGTACGGAGAAACCATTGGTACGGCCACCAGGGACATAGCCCCGGGAGAGCATGTGCATATCCACAACGTAGAAAGCAAACGCGGCCGGGGTGACCGGGTGAAAGGAGCTGAGGCGTGATGGAATTCTGGGGATACAGGCGTCCAGACGGCAGGGTGGGAATAAGAAACCAGCTGCTGGTTCTCTCAAGTGTGGTGTGTGCTAACCGGACGGCGGAAGCCATCGCCGAAGCGGTACCGGGAGCGATCGCCATCCAGCA